>JAQFVO010000685.1 GCA_027942505.1 Endozoicomonas sp.
TGGCTGAGTTACTCGACTCAACTCTTGCTGCTATTGACCCAGATCACTGTCGATCCCGATCAGCAAGGCCGCTCATACTACCGCAGCGATTTTGATTGTCAAGCATTCATTTTCCGTTAAGAGAAAGAAGCTGATCAACTCCTGACACTGTGCACTTGGTGAAGCGCGTTGCCGTGTCAGTGGTGGCGCATATTAACGCCGGGATTTTTTTTGTCAATCATTTATCTATTCATTGAATGCACTGAAGCAGTACGAGTGTTTGATGCAGCAGCTCGGAAAAATGGCGCTATGGTTCACCAAGTCGCTCAAGAAATGCCTTGTGAAATAATCGGATTTGCTGGTGAAACTCCCCGATATCGCTGCCTGAAGCAGGCTGATGTGGCGTCAGACCATTTAACAGCACGGCAAAGATTACGGGCGACCTTTCTTCCGGAAAAACGTAACCCACCATATTATTCACACCACTCATGCGTCCGGTCTTTAGCCATCGCTGCTTATCATCCCGGGCCATCAGCCAGGGCGCGTCCTCGCTCCAGTTTCGCCAGCCAACTTGCAAAATCTCAGTAAAATCATCAGCACTGAGCATGTTGTAACGAGACAGTCCGGAGCCATCCACCAGCCTGCTGCGGGTTAGATCGACACCCGCGTCTCTGAGCATGGCCAACACAGCCTCAGTACCAGAAGAGTAGGAACCCTTTGCGCCATTAACTGACCAGCCGATGGTTTTCAGCAGGCTGTCTGCATATAAATTATCGGACTTGTCCAAAACACGCTGCAGCAATTCGGGCACGGGGTCTGACTGGTGTCGGGCAACGAGATTAGCAAAATCCCCCTGTGGTTTGCCGATGAGCACTTCGCCTTCCAAGTGGATATTGTTGTCTTTAAGGAACGACAACACGTACCTGGCAGCTGCCTGCTCAGGATCACGCACGGCAAATGCCATGCGAACTTGCCCGGCACCTGGTTCGATGCACCCTTCAAGGCGATACTCATGATCAAATGACGGCCAGACTTCCTGAGTGCAACCATCGTACTCATAAGCCGTCGGCTTACGAGTCTCTACCCGATTATCAATGGACAACTGCCATTGTGGCTGATCAAAAACCATCCTGGCCTGCTGCCCCTCTTTTTCCCCCGGCAGCAGCCAGCCGAAAAAGCAGTTCCGATCCAGAATCATGGCACTGACTGGTGCTGCGAAACAGATATTATGATCGTCCCAACTGGCACCACCAGCCCTGGGATAGCCGTTATAGATTGAGCCATCCAACCAGATATCACCCCTGATAACCTTTACCCTGCTGGCTCTGAGACTGCCCAATAGTCTGGCCAGATCGTCTCGTCTCAATGACGGGTCCCCGGAAAAAACCAGGGCAAGATCTCCTGTATAAACTTCCCGGGGCACTCGTGCCAGTAACGGCTCATTACTCAACAAGGTCGTGGTATAGCGATAATGTTTCCCCAGCGCGTGGTACGCAGAGATGGCGGTGATGGCCTTGACGGTACTGGCTGGCAGCAGATTATAGTGACTGTTACGGTCAAAGAGCACCTTGCCGGTTTGCGCTTCAATCACTTTAATTGAGTGGATGTGGCCAGGCGGCAAGCGGTTAATCAGCCGGTCCAGGTCATCGTCAATCGATGCCATCCCATGATTGGTGGCCAGAAGGAACAGTGCGGTGAGCAACTCTCTCTTCCTAAAGCTCATAAAATGCTTTACAACTGTTGATAACACGGAAATCACCCTGAATCTCGCTTATTGCCAGAACATCACACTGACCTGAAGGCCGACAAATGATATTTATGGGAGTACTATTGAGCTTGTAAAACGCAAATCGTTCAAGAAGATCTTCGACCACTTTAATTCAGCAAAAGCAGCACAGGCCTCCCTCACCAGTGCCAAGGCTTTTGAGAAATGGCAGGGCTTGTGAAAAAACTCAAACTAACAGTGAATCAGCTTATTGCTAAGCAACCAGTCAAGGATTTAGGCTTCAAATCTACAGAAGAACTGGAAAGTTATGTCGGCATTCTTGGCCAGGAGAGGGCCACCAGCGCCATTCAATTTGGTGTCGCCATGCACCGCTCAGGTTACAACATCTATGTGATGGGGGAATCTGGCACGGGCCGGATGTCTTACCTGAGGAAATACCTTGAGACTGAGGCCAAACGTCAGAGCTCCTCTGATGACTGGGCCTACATCAACAACTTTGATAATCCCCGGGAACCCAAAGCTCTGCGACTGCCCGCCAGTCTGGGCAACGATTTGCAAAAAGATTTCGGCCGTTTTATTGACAAGCTGCTGATGACCTTCCCGGCGGCACTGGAAAACCCCACTTATCAGCAGAAAAAGAGCGCCATCGAGCGCAGCTTTAACAAACGCTACGATCAGGCCATTGACCAGATCGAACAGGAAGCCCTGAAAAAAGACATTGCCCTCTACCGTGACACGGGCTCTTTGAGCTTCACACCCATGTCCAACGGTAAGGCCATGGATGAAACTGAATTTGCCCAACTGCCGGATAAAAAGCGCGAGAAGTTCAATAATGACATCAGCGAACTGGAGACCAGCCTGAATGAGTCACTGGTCGAATTACCTCAATGGAAGCGCGAATCCAACGAAAAACTGCAAGCCCTGAATCAGCAGACCATTGACCAGGCTCTGGCACCGCTGTTAAAGCCCATGCTCAAGAAGTACAGCAAAGAGGAGAACGTTCTCAAATACCTCGAAGCGGTGAAACAACACTTGCACCGCACGGTTATCGAGTACCTTGCGGATGAACGTGCGCTGGAATCGAAAGAAGATGCCAGCAAACGTGCTGCCCTGGAAGAGCTGTACGCCCCTAATCTGGTGGTAGCGCACAAACATGACGCCTCCGCACCGGTGATCTACGAATCCCACCCTAACTACAAAAACCTGTTTGGTCGCATCGAATACACCACCGAGATGGGCGCCCTGGTGACCAACTTTCGCCAGATCTGCCCTGGCTCTTTGCACCATGCCAACGGCGGCTACCTGCTGCTTGAAGCCAACAAACTGCTGGAAGAGCCGTTTGTCTGGGAGGCGTTGAAACGGGCACTCAAAGAGCGACAACTGAAAATTGAATCGCCCTACTCTGAAATGGGCTTGATGAACACCATCACTCTCACCCCGGAAACCATCCCCTTGCACGTCAAGGTGATACTGGTGGGGTCACGGGAAATCTATTACATCCTGCAACAGCTTGACCCGGACTTTCATGAGATGTTTCGGGTACTGGTGGACTTCGACGACCAACTGCCCCGCACCCCGGAAACCGTACAGGCCTTTGCCCAGCTGCTGAAAAATCGTGCGGACAGTGAGAAATATCCGCCGCTGTCCGCTTCGGCAGTAGCGCGCATGGTTGAACAAAGCTCGCGCATGAGTGAAAACCAGACGCAACTGTCGGCCAAAATCGGTGAACTGTTCGACCTGCTGGCTGAGGCAGACTTTATCCGCAGCTCCAACAATGGCCGCAAAATCAACCACGGACATATCGATCGAGCTCTTGACGCCAAGGCCGAACGCACCGGCCGGGTGAGCAAGCAGATTCTCAACGAGATGCTTGAAGGAAGCATTCTGATTGATACAGACGGCGAGCAAATTGGCAAAATCAATGGCCTGACGGTGCTTTCCATCGGTGATGCCTGCTTTGGCTCGCCAGCGCGGATCACCGCCGCGGTTTATCCTGGCAGCCAGGGCATTGTGGATATTGAACGGGAGGTGGCACTGGGTCAGGCTATTCACTCCAAAGGGGTGATGATTCTGACGGGCTACCTGGGCAGTCGCTACGCACAAAAATTCCCACTGGCCATCTCTGCCAGCCTGGCCATGGAACAATCCTATGGTTACATCGACGGCGACAGTGCTTCCATGGCTGAACTGTGCTGCCTGATTTCCGCCCTGACCAATACCCCGATCAAGCAGTGCTTCGCCGTTACCGGCTCCATGAACCAGCACGGCGAAGTGCAGGCCGTCGGCGGCGTTAACGAAAAAATCGAAGGCTTTTTTGACCTGTGCAGTGCCCGGGGACTTACCGGCGAGCAAGGTGTCATCATCCCTGAAGCCAACGTGCGCAACCTGATGCTGCACAGCAAAGTGGTCGAAGCGGTGAAAGCCAGAAAGTTCAACGTGTACGCCGTCTCCCATGTTGATCAAGCCCTGGAACTGCTGACTGGTCATCGTCCGGGTATGATGAACAGCAAAGGCGAATACCCCAAGGGTTCCATCAATAAGAAAATACTGGAGCGTCTGAAAGAGATTGCCGAGTTGAGTGAGTCAGCCAAGGACAACGGCAGCTAGCAATTGTCTGAATTGCATCGGGCCAGACCACGGTAGTAACCGGTCTGGCTCCTATCACGCGATATTTCCTTCTCTAAAATGTCCCCAGTTGCCAACCCATAGCACCGTGCCACACTTAAGTCTTTTGATCCGCTTTCACTGGGCCTGCGGTGTCCAAACATCAAGTTCATCGTAACTACGTACCAACCCACTGTCTAAGAAAAGTTTTTGTAATGATTTATGTCTCACGCCGCCAAAGTGATACAAAATACGTTATCCGACACAGGCAAAACAATTAAAACAGCCGTGCACTTCAAGAGAATACACAATGACCACAGCCGACCCGATCGTCTCACAAGAGAAAAAAGTGACCCACCTGCCATTAACAGAGCTTCTTGCGAGCCAGCGCCACGCATTTCTGAAAGACACCAATCCCGACTACCATGAACGGGTATCGCGGCTGAAAACGCTGGAGAAAATGTTACTGACGCACAAGAAACCACTGCTACAGGCACTGAATGAGGACTTCGGTGGCCGGTCCAAAAGCGAGTCACTACTTACCGAATTTGTGCCCAACCTGGGCAATATTCACTACACCATCAAACATCTGAAAAAGTGGCTCAAGCCCAGCAGGCGTAAGCTGAGCCCTCAGCTGATGCCGGCCTCAGCAAAGGTGGTTTACCAGCCGCTGGGGGTTGTTGGTATTGTGGTTCCCTTCAATTACCCGCTTTTTCTCTCACTCGGGCCATTGGTGACGGTGCTTGCTGCCGGGAACCGGGCCATGATCAAGATGTCCGAGTTCACGCCAAAAACCTCAGAGCTGCTCGCCCGGATCATTGAGCAGAACTTCCCACCGGAGCTTATTACCGTGGTATGTGGTGATGCCGAGGTTGCCGCTGAGTTTACCAGCCTGCCCTTTGACCACATTATTTTCACCGGTTCAACCGCAGTGGGCCGGCACGTTATGGGGGCGGCGGCAAAAAACCTGACCCCGGTCACCCTGGAACTCGGTGGTAAGTCGCCGGTCATCGTCGATAATGACTTCCCTATCCAGGAAGCGGCCCAGCGAATCTGTTACGCCAAGTCTCTTAATGCCGGCCAGACCTGTATTGCACCAGATTATATTCTGGTAAAGCAGGAGCATAAGGCTGCTTTTATTGACCACTACCTCAAAGCCTTCCGGAAAATGTACCCGACGGTTATCGACAACGATGATTACACGTCAATCATCAACGACCGCCATCACCAGCGGTTGCAAAACCTGCTCGATGATGCCAGAACCCAGGGAGCCACTATACATACGCCAGAGGCCAGCACAGGCCAGAAAGAAACAAGCGACACTGGACGTCGGATGCCCATTCACCTGATCGAGAACCCGTCAGACACCATGGAGGTAATGCAGGAAGAAATTTTTGGACCTTTATTACCGGTTATCGGTATCGAAAGCCTTGACGAGGCCATTGAGTTTGTTCAGCAACGCCCCCGTCCCCTGGCGCTGTACTACTTTGGCTCTGACGCCCGCAACCAACAGACGGTGCTGGAAAAGACCCACTCCGGCGGCGTCTGCATCAATGAGTGCATTCTCCACGTAGCGGTTGAAGATATGCCTTTTGGCGGTATCGGACCGTCCGGCATGGGGCAATACCACGGTTACGAAGGCTTTTTGACCTTTTCCAAAGCCAAGGCCGTGTTAAGCAAAGGCAAACTGAACAGCGCCAGGATGATTTATCCACCCTACGGCGGCTGGTTGCAGAAAAAAATGCTGTCTTTTCTCTCCGGCGGTAAATAACAACCACGGCGACCATCGGGATTACTAACAGGCTTCTGCCTACGACAAATGTCGGTCATTTTCTGTGCTGTCGATGACCGACTTTCTGTCATTTGAACCCGTTCGACTATTTAGATAACATGCCCCTTTATCAAACATTGGTCACCCTGCTCGCAGATCAGCGGATTTCCCCCTCAGCAAATTGTCTGTCACCATTGCCCGACAGGTTTCTGCTGATAACCAAATCACCTGGTATCCCTGCACTGTCATCGGGATTATGACCGGAGAGTCATGTTTAATGATTAAGGTAATCTATCCTGGTACGTTTGACCCTATCACCAAGGGCCATATAGATCTTGTCGAAAGAGTCGCCAGGCTGTTTGATGCAATCGTTATTGCTGTCGCCGAAAGCCCCAAAAAACAACCCTTGTTTGACCTTGAAACCAGGGTAAACCTGGCTCGGGAGTCAACAGCACATCTGGCCAATGTCCAGGTAACCGGTTTTAGCTCCTTGCTGGCCGATTTTGTCGCCGGGCAGCAGGCTCAGGTGATCCTGCGGGGGCTGCGGGCTGTCTCAGACTTTGAGTATGAGTTCCAGATGGCCAATATGAATCGGGTGCTGGCTCCCGAAGTGGAAAGTCTGTTTCTTACGCCGGCAGGTCAGTACTCCTACATTTCCTCTACGCTGGTTCGGGAAATTGCATCTCTGGATGGGGATGTGTCCAAGTTTGTCGCACCGTGTGTGCACAAAGCCCTGACAGAAAAATTCCGCAACAACTGAGATACTTCTCGCCGGATTATTGTTACTTAAACGGCACAAGCCGATTACTGAAGGTCACCTATGGCTTTAATGATTACTGACGATTGCATTAACTGCGATGTCTGCGAACCGGAATGTCCTAACAGCGCCATCGCACCAGGGGAAGAAATTTACGAAATTGATGCCCTGCTGTGCACCGAGTGCGTCGGCCACTACGACGAGCCGCAGTGCCAGCAAGTCTGCCCTGTTGACTGTATTGCCAATAATCCCTGACTGCACCGAGACTCAGGAAGAACTGCTGGAAAAATACCAGATCATCACTGCCGCAGCCTGATTGACAGATCGAGCCAGAACCGCCTGTTTACTTCAGGTTCTGGCCATTCCGGCAATGGTCTGGCTTATCGTTATCACCAGAAGTTGTCTGCCTGACCCAGTCCAGGTACGCATTCAATCCACCTGCCACCGGAATCCAGATAATCTGCGGAACCTCATAACTGTGAGCTGAAGCAAGGTAATGCTCTAACGCTTCATAGCGCGCACAGGTGGTTTTGATCAGTAGCAAAACCTCCGCTTCCGACTGAGCCTCACCTTCCCACATGAAATAGCTGCTAATTGCACTGCTTTGCACGCAGGCGCCCAGACGCTGCTCAACAATGGCTTTAGCATGGGTGTCTGCCTCAAGTTGATTCGGACAGGTGGTTAAGACCAGGCAAAACTCTTCGGTTGATTGCATCGCTTCACAGCCAGTTAAAAAAGTGACCAGTATCAGTAGACATTGAATACGGTAAAACGCGTACCAAAGTGAGTCTATCAGCTTCATAACGTTAATGGGGAGTTGTTCTAAGGGAGGAGGTTTGGTCTTGCAAAGACCAAACCTGAAGGAAACGGAAACTCGCGACTAGAATGTGTGCAATCCAGTGGACGGCACAACAACCAACATGGTTAACCCAGACGGACTAGATCAAGTAGCCTGCCATCATCGCTGTAACTGATCTCAAAACGACCATAAATACCTTCTCTGGTGACAAACTTCAGCATTATGTCGTAGGGGATACTCATCGTCTGCCCGGACTCGGTACGGACCCTGACGGAGTTCTTCTTGCCTTTGTAGTAGTCCAACACTTGATCGGAATTTAATTTCACTGAGAACACGGCCTTATGCATTGCTCAAACCTTTGCGTTTTTATTGAGAAAGTTAAAAGGTTACCTTCATTCTAGCAACCTTCTCTCGCAGCGGGTTGACAAAACTGAAACCAACAGCAGATATTATTGCTGCTCTGGCGGCAAAGGCATCAAACCTTCCGGTATATCCATATTCCCCGGTATTTGCATCTGCTCCATGACCTGATTGATGGACTCACGAATACTGTCAATCATGGCTTTAAAGCCCACATCGAACCCTGTGTAAAAGGCAAGCTCGGCACTGTTGACAGTGCCCTGAGGCTGAACAATGGCAGGCTGATTACCTAGGATTTTCACCGCCAAAAAAGGCCTCCATGGAGGTGGGTACCGTCAATGCCACACGCCCTCCGGTCATGTAACCATCAATAAAACGACCTCTGACCAGCGGATTCGCCTCGGCCGCACCACTGCTGATTCGGAATGCTTCTGCGGCTTCACACCAGCGGTCCTTGTATTCGCTGGACTGATCGGTGGAGTCGCAGTTGTACTCTGGTATGCCCATGGCATCGACAACAGCGTGGTAACCATCGTGGTAGCCGCGCTCGTGGGGCAATTGGGACTCGGAAGCCAGCACCTGGTAGTCCCCTGCCTGGCTGGCCCGTGCGTACCCCTCACGAAAACCATGCAGGTAAACCGGGAAGTCGTCATCCTCAAAGGGCTGCGACGCGAACTGATCCTTTGCCTCACACCAGGTCAGCTCCAGAACACCAGTCACGGCCTGACAACTGTATGACTCGGGGCCACCGCTATTGGGCACATCCTCATAAACAACGGTGGTGATCTCAGGGCACTCAGGGGATTTACTGCAGCCAGACAAAGTGGCCAAAACGACCAGCACAGGCATAATCAAAAAATGTATCCGCATTTATTTCTCCTTGTTCATTACGAAAAATCATTCTTGGGCTGCCACGAAGGCACCGAAATTTGTTAATGTGTACAGTTTTGACGGAATCTGGCGCATATAGTTCCGCTCTTTTCCAGCTCAAGTCATCAACACTAACGTCTGGCCACACTGCCTCTAGGCACATAGGGTTCCGGATAAGACGCCGGCTGAACCCTGTCGCACAGATGATCCCAGTCATCCGGCAACGCCTGCTCCAGCAGGGCCAGCCACTGCTCCAGGGAGCAGTGACCGGCACAGCCCGGCACGATAAAAGGCTCATGATTAAGAGACAGCACGACCCTCGGTTGCCCCAGGTTCCAGTTCAGCTGCACACCGAGATGGGCGGCATAATCAACGATCTTTTCCGAAGGCGCTCCCAGCAGCGTCATGATTGCCAGCAGGTTGCTGTCGCTGGCTGAGTACAGTATCCAGCGCTGACACTGACCCTCTTTCTGCTCCAGACATTGTTGTACGTTTTTGAAGTCCCTGATCATGGCTTTGGCCAGGGGAGCGCCAATCAGCTGGGCGATTTCGTAATTGCCAAATATCCGACTGACCACCCAGTTGAGTAAATCCTCCAGTTCAACGGCCTCATGACGACTGATGCCTTTGGGCATAGGCAGACGATGTATCCGGTGGATGGCAATCTGGTCAATCAGTGGCAGCAGAGCGTGCAGTTCCCGATCACGGCTCTTGCTGTCATCACCAAACCACATGCCAAGCCACCCCTCCAACTGAGTCTGGAACTGCTCTTTTTTGTGCAGCCAGTCGGCACTGGTCTCCAGCGCCCGCACTCGACTCAGGTAGCCGGGACACAGACGCTGCGCAGAAAACAGATCATCACTGGCCAGTGGTGTGGCGTAGACCGGTGGTACTTGAATCCCCCCAGGCAGACCAGTGCGCCCGGGCTGGCCCGGGTATATGCCCTGCAAGAGAGCACTGGCACTTTGAATGGTGCGATCCAGACCTTTGGCAATATGCAGGCTGACTCTGGGCGACCAGGCTTTGGGCAGCGTTTCGGAAAAATAGTGACTGCGAATTTTCTTGCCCAGCAGATACTCCTGCTCAAAACCTTCAACCGTTAATTGCCCCGGTCCCATAGGCCAATAACCGGCCATATCACCAAGATCACGCGGAGAGCGATCACCGTGGCGGACCAGGCTGACCAGAAAATCAGCCGTTGGTGCTTTTGCTGTCGATTCGACGCCCACCAGCGGCACAGGCCAGAAAATGATTGAGGATGAGAGAAGAAAGAGAAGGGTCCGAATGATCATTTCCTGCCTGCCTGAACATCAAAGCCAGCAGACAGGATAGAAAAAAACAGACGGATTGCTGGGGCATTAACGGATAAATTCGGGAATATCGCCACTCAGGCCGCCGGCCAGCTCGACAAACAGCGTCTTCGCCAGCGGCATCTTGTTGGTCAGTTTCAGGCCGGTGTTGCGCAACCAGCGAATACCGGGGTCGGTAGCGCCGAACAGATGCTGAAAACCGCTCATGGCGGCCATCATCGCGGCATTGTCCCCCCGACGGCGACGCTGGTAGCGATCAAGAATATGGGCAGCCCACCAGTCATCTCCCCGCTGCCGTGCACGCACCACCTCCTGAGTCAGCACGGCAGCATCCATGAGCCCAAGATTGACACCCAGCCCGGCCAGCGGGTGGATGGTGTGGGCAGAATCCCCGACCAGGACCACGCCCTGACGATGATATTGCCGGGCATGGCGTCGACGCAGCGGGAAGCGCAATCGTTGATCAGCAGCGATAATCGCTCCTGCCCGGTGCTCGAAGGCACGCCCCAGCTCAGCGCAAAATGCCGTGTCATCCAGAGCTTCTATCCGGTCAGCCTCATCCGGCAGCAGCGACCAGACAATAGAGCAGTAGTGGCGCCCTTCCCGACTGGGCAGAGGCAGAAAGGCCAACGGGCCAGAGTCGAGAAATACCTGTCGCGCCACCTGTTGATGGCTGAACTGCGTTTCTACAGTGGTGACCAGGGCATGATGGTGATAGTCATTCTGGCTTAACGCGATACCAGACAACCGTCGTAGCTGCGACCGGGCACCATCGGTGGCCACCAGCAGCGGTGCCCGCAGCACGTCACCGTTGGCCAGCACCACCTCACCTCTCTGACCATTCAGGTGGTACTCCAGCTGCGTCTGGTGATCAAAACAGAGCACCGTTGAATTCACCAACCGTTGCAACAGGGCACTGCGAATCACGCCGTTTTCAACGATGTAGCCCAGGGGATAAGTCGACAGGGAGCGCTTACGGGATTGTGCATCAAACTCTACTTGCCCCGTACCCTCACCATCCCAGACGGTCATGTGCGTGTAGGGGCAGACCCGCTGGGCCACCATGTCCTGCCAGACGCCGAGATGTTCAAACCATCTCACCGATGCGTCGTTAAGAGCACTGACTCTCGGTTGCCAGGGATCACTCAAAGACAGTGCAGACGCCTTGAGTGTCTGTTGTTCGACCAGCACCGTGTGCAGACCCGCACGTCCCAGCGCCAACGCCAGGGCAGCGCCGACCATACCACCACCGATGATAATTACGTCACATGTCTGCATTGCTTCCCCCACCCGCAGCCCTGCGGGCAAATGCCGATTTCAGTGGACGACAGTAGTCCAACGCGACCAGGCCCAGATTACGAGCCAGCTCGGAAACACCGTCGGTACGGGCAAAAAGGTTTACCAGCCCGTTACAACCAGCGCTGACCTGTTTCTGGTCGTGGTATTGCTGGTGCTGATAGACCAGTAGACGTCCAAGGTCTCCTGCCGGCACCTGCCTGGCATGAGATTGTGAGATGTTCTCTGCCAGCGCCATGGTATCGCGCATTGAGAGGTTATAGCCCTGCCCCGCCACCGGATGAATGGCATGGGCGGCATTCCCCAGAATCACCAGCCCCGGCCTGACCTGCTCCCGGGCAAGGCGCATTGCCAGCGGGTAACTGTCACGCTTGCCCAGCGCCAGAAAACGTCCGGCCCGATAACCAAAGTGTTCCTGCACCTCGGCCAGAAACTCATCGTCAGCCAGTTGGGTAATGCGCTGAATCTCCTGGTCAGGAACCGTCCACACCAGTCCTGCGCGGTGAGCAAAACGGTCATCGCCCCTGAGGGGCAGCAGTGCCAGCGGCCCCTGCCCGGCAAAACGCTCCCAGGCCACGCCAGCATGAGGGCGATCAAGGGCAATATTGGCAATCACGGCGTGCTGCTGGTAATCCGTCTGCTTTATCGCAATTCCCAGTTGTTCCAGCAGGCCAGAACGACCACCGTCAGCGACAACAACCAGTGATGCGCTCACCTCGCCGCTACCTAACTGAACCCTCATACCACCCGGGATCGGGTCGAGCCGCTCCACAGTTTGTGGACTGAACAATCTGACCCTGCCCTCAGCCGACAGCTCCTGCACCCGCTCAAGTAGCACGTCGCCAAGGAGGTAGTTATTTACCACGTACCCCAGTGCCGGCACACCCTGTTCAGCTGCGTGCAGGCGGGTAATCCCGAAATGCCCACGATCGGAGACATGAACACTGCCGATGGCTTGTGCATGATCATCAAGCCTCCCCCATAACCCCAAACGCTCGTAGATACAGCGAGTTCCCCATGACAGCGCAGATGCCCGGGCATCGAAGCTCGGTGGTGTATCACCCGCCTGATTCAGATCGTGACGCTCCACCAGCGCCAGTCGCAGGCCGTGCTGGCCTGCCAGCCCGGATAAGGCACAGGCCAGGCTCGAGCCCACCAGACCAGCACCAATAATCAGGACATCGACATCGTTGGCAGAATTATTCATGCGGTGCTCACCATTGTGATTAATTGTCACTTGTCGTTTTATGATCAATGTGTACCTGAAGGGGGTGCACTACCCTGTCCACCAGCACCGACCTCGGCATAAACATTAAGCCAGGCCAAACGCACAAACTCGCTGACCTCAATAAACAATCGCTCCGACTCTTCGCCCTCATCGGCTGGTTCGATCAGGGCGATTTCAGCCAGGTCACGCAGCACTTCCTCAGCCATTTCACTGACCAATGCACCTTGCAACCCTTGCCCAAACCCGGAAATAAACGACTGACACCAGATACCAAGTGCTTCAGTCCTGATGTCCAGGGCGTCTTCATCGTCAGGCAGCAGTAGTGCTGCGGCAAAACTGCCCGACTCCAGTTCACTCTGCGTCCGGGCAAACAGCTGTCCTAACAGTTGTCTGGTGGCATCATCAATACCATCGTCTCCCATCTGCTCTTCAAATTGATTTAACCACTGTCGTTCATTGAGGATCTGTCCTCCAGACAACAATCCACACAGATAACCGTGTATTTCACAGGGGTGAATACGACCTGCCAGCTGATTGGCAAGTTCATCATACGAGACGGATGCAGGCAGTTCGCCAGGCTCTGAAAAGTGTGTCGTCATATCGGTAAACAGAGATCGCCGTTGGGTCAAAATTAGGGACAGAGTCCACGTTGCACAAGGGATTCTATCAGAATTTGCCGGCTAATCTGACCCACCGGCAGCAAGAAATATCTTTGCTATCCTAGTGTGGTGCAAAAAATCATCGGAGCCCAAATGAGTACGTTTGTTTCTGGAATTACCGCGGTCATCTGGGAGTACCTACTGATCTACTTGCTGCTCGGGGCAGGTATTTACTTCACTGTTCGAAGCCGCTTCGTTCAGTTGCGCTACTTCTTTCACGCCTGGGGGCTGATGCTCAGTTCACGTAAAACGGCTAAAGATGAAATCTCCTCTTTTCAGGCACTTTGTACCAGTCTGGCAGCTCACGTCGGCACAGGGAATCTGGCGGGCGTGGCGATCGCAATTTTTATCGGTGGCCCCGGTGCCATCTTCTGGATGTGGGTCGTGGCCGTTCTTGGCATGGCGTCCAGCTTTGTTGAGAACACCTTGGCCCAGTTGTACAAAACCAACAACAAAGACGGTACTTTTCGTGGCGGCCCGGCCTACTACATCGAAAAAGCACTTGGTCTGCGCTGGCTGGGTGTGCTGTTTTCTGTGCTGCTATTGATCACCTTTGGTTTTGTATTTAACGCAGTGCATGCCAACTCGGTGACTCAGGCCGTTGCCGGTCACCTGTCGTTAAAACCCATGATGGTTGGTCTGGCCATTGCCGGCGTAACCGCCTTCATCATTTTTCGTGGCGTGCGTTCCATCGTTCGCTTTGCTGAGTTGGTGGTGCCTTTTATGGCCCTGGCCTACCTGTTTATTGCCCTTGGCGTTGTGATCTGTCGCTTCAACGAGATACCCGCGGTTGTCTCCCTGGTGTTTGAAAGCGCCTTTGGCCTGCACTCCGCCGCCGGTGGCGCTGCCGGTTACTCGGTCTATCAGGCCATGACGCAGGGCATTAAACGAGGCCTGTTTTCCAATGAAGCCGGCATGGGCAGCGGCCCTAATGCCGGTGCCACGGCAACGCCCAAGCCGCACCATCCGGCGACTCAGGGTATTGTCTCCATGGTCAGTGTTTTTATCGACACTATTGTCATCTGCACTGCGACGGCGGCCATTGTGTTGCTCTCCGGCCAGCTCGAGACAGGCAGCACGCTTAACGGGATTCAGCTGACCCAGGCGGCACTGGGCAGCGTGGTCGGTAACTGGGGGCAGTGGTTTATCTCCGTCGCGGTCATCTTCTTTGGTTTTACCTCCGTTATTGCCAATTACTACTACGGAGAGACTAACCTGCTTTTTATCCGCAACAACTACGCCCTGCTACTGGCCTATCGCAGCGTCGTGGTACTGCTGGTGTTTATGGGTTCGGTGGCTTCTCTGGAGGTGGTCTGGATGCTGGCTGACCTGGCTATGGGGCTTATGGCGCTGATCAATCTTGTGATCATCGTTCTTCTGTGTGGTCCGGTTATGCAAGTGTTGAGGGACTACGATATGCAGTCGCAATCAGGCCTCTCCCCTGAGTTCAACCGAACTCGCTTTCCCTTCCTGGACCAAACCATTGATAAAGACGTTTGGGTCGTGCCGGAGTCTGATGATGCCATCCGTGGGATCAGTGGCCGAGACCTGCGTGAGTCCGAATCCTGCTAAACCAGATGTCACCTCCAGTAAAAAAACAGACAGCGTCGTCGTTGTGCGCCCCGTCGCCCTATGTGACCTGTTTTTTCACCGATTACTAATCTTTTGCGTAAAAACGGTCTGATTTTTAAGCAAATTAATTCAGCACAAGGATGGGAAAAACACGACAATTTATAAGTAATTATACCTATATTGACGCTTAAAAATTGCCTCAAAATGGATATCTTAAGCCTTGTGTATTCTGGCATGTCAGCCGTTTACCACTAAATCACCCAGCTGACCATATAAGAATAAATACCTAGCACATAAGGTTTATTCACTAATATTATAAGCCCGCTTTTGAAATAAAAATTGTGAATGGAATAGTGATCTGGGAAGTATATGAGTAATTTAATCGACGCTATCAACGGGCTGCTCTGGGGCAGCGTTCTGATGTATCTGCTGATGGGAGCAGGTGTTTTTTTCACCGTCAAAACCCGTTTTGTCCAGATTCGCCGCTTCGGTCTGGCCATGAAAAGCATGCTGGCCAGTCGCAACACTGACTGCACCACTCACGTATCACCCTTCCAGGCTTTTTGCACCAGTCTCGCAGCACGCATAGGTACCGGCAACATGGCCGGCGTGGCCGTGGCTATTACCATGGGTGGCCCGGGTGCCGTGTTCTGGATGTGGCTGATTGCCATTATCGGCATGTCCACCAGTCTGGCGGAAAACATCCTGGCCCAGCTGTACAAGACCAATAACGGTGACGGCACTTACCGTGGCGGGCCGGCTTACTACATCGAAAAAGCCCTGAAGCAGCGCTGGCTGGGTATCGTCTTCTCCATCTCTTTGATCATTGCCTTTGGCTTTGCCTTCAACAGTGTTCAATCCAACTCTATTGCCGCTGCTTTCACCAGTTATGGCATCCCGGCCCAGGCCATTGGCATCGCCCTGGCGATAGCCAGTGCCCTGATCATCTTTGGCGGCATTCGCTCCATTGCCAGAGTTGCCGAAATGATTGTACCGGTCATGGCGCTGGGTTACCTGGGTGTTGCCCTGGTGGTGGTCTTTATGAACCTTGGTGAGCTGCCAGCGGTATTCTCTCTGATCATCAAAAGTGCCTTTGGCCTGGAAAGTGCCGCCGGTGGTGGGGTTGGCTACATGGTCTCCCAAGCCATGCAGCAGGGCATCAAGCGCGGCCTGTTCTCCAATGAGGCCGGCATGGGCAGTGCACCGAATGCTGCCGCAACTGCCCACTCCAGACATCCTGCCAATCAGGGCATGCTCGGTATGCTGGGCGTATTTATGGACACCATCATCGTCTGTACCGCTACGGCAGCAATTATTTTGATGTCCGGCGTTATGGAAGGCTCGCCCGCCACCGGCATTGAACTGACGCAACTGGCCCTGGAAAGTCAGGTCGGGCCTATTGGCAGGCACCTGGTGGCGCTGGCTATTTTGCTGTTTGCCTTTAGCTCAATCATTGCCAACTACTACTACGGCGAATCCAACCTGCGCTTCATTGCCGACAACAACTGGCTGGTTTACGTCTACCGTGCAGCCGTTCTCGGCATGGTGGTCTGGGGTTCCTCCAGCAGCTTGCCAACAGTATGGGCGTTTGCCGATGTATCCATGGGTATCATGGCGCTGATTAACCTGAGCGCCATCCTGATGCTGTCTCACCTGGTTTTCAAAGTGCTTAAAGACTTTGATGAACAGGTTGATGCCGGTCTCACACCAGTATTTAACCGCCGGAAATTTCCATTCCTGGATAAAACCATGGACGCTGACGTATGGACGGAGCACTGCTCTGGCCCCGTAAACGATGATGGCGCCAGCAAATCGGTGGCAGCAACAGACTCGTGATCTGCCACTAAAATGAGCAAAAGGCCGCTTGAATCAAGCGGCCTTTTTTGTTGCTGTCAGCACCCAGTTGCTACCCGCCAGAGGGAAGGCAAGTGTGGTGATGGATCACCCGAACAGAAACCGTTGCCCCGACAAGATCAAGGTCTTGCAGGGACAGATTCTTGTTATCCAGAACACGTCCCTTTTTCAACCGCAGCCCGTCAAAATCCAGCTCACCCAGAGAGCTGGGAACATGGAGCCTCATAATGCCGTCGTCCATTACAGAAACGCGCGAGCAAATAGGATCAAAGGTAAAAGCCATTGTCACCAGCAGCGGCTGGATCAGAAATAAATAATTATTGTCGTATGACTCAACACTCTCTCCAGCCAGAATGTCACTGATGGGGCCAAGCAGTGCTGCTGACAACACTGCCGACAGGCGCAGGCGGCTCTGGCTGGTAAGTGCCCTGCGCAGCTGCCAGCGGGCAAGTATACGCTGCTCAATCAGGTACTCGCCCAACCGTTGGTTCCGGCCTTGCAAGGTAGCAAGAGCCTCACTCAGTTGCTCTGCACGAAGATAGCCTTCACGCACGAGAATCTGCCCGAGCATGGATCGATAATCGATACGCAAGTGTTGCGACTTTTCTTGAACAACAGTGGCCATGTTGTTTGTCCATATTCAGTCTCAGAATTATCTCCGCTATCGGCCATGCTGATAGTGCATTGAGGTTACCCAACCAGCCACATGTGGTCAGGAATCTTCCTTATGTGTCGGTTTAATATCATTCCGGCATTTTTAGCAGCGCCATGGTATGATCGGCGCTGCCCGCTCGGGTGATCAACGATTGTTTTCTTTTACAGGCCCTCTCATGACAAAAAACAGCTTTGCTTTTGAGCAGTCTCTGGCGGAACTGGAGACACTGGTTCGCAAGATGGAATCCGGGGATATGAGTCTGGAAGCGTCGCTGGCAGCCTTTGAGCAGGGCATCAAGCTAACCCGTGACTGCCAGAACGCGCTGAGTGATGCCGAGCAGAAAGTTCAGCAACTGCTGTGCGATAACGGCGTGCTGACCACTGAGCCATTTGATCAGGCCGGTGACGCGAGCGAGGCGGGCACGCCCGACCAGGGGCAGTAGCATGACCAGCCCGAACGCCCTGGCCGGCTTTTCTGATCGATGCCGAACCATGGTCGACCATTCGCTGTCTGCCATTCTACCCACTGCCAGCGACGTCAGCCCACGACTTCTGGCAGCCATGCATTACAGCACCTTTAATGGCGGCAAGCGAGTGCGCCCCATGTTAGCCTATGCCGCCTGTCATGCCCTGGGCGGGAAGATTGAACAGGCTGATCCGGCGGCCTGTGCGGTTGAGCTGATTCACGCCTACTCGCTGGTGCACGATGATCTGCCGGCCATGGACAACGACGACCTGCGCCGGGGCAAGCCGACCTGCCATAAAGCCTACGACGAAGCGACCGCCATACTGGTGGGCGATGCCCTGCAAAGTCTGGCATTTGAAGTACTGGCCAATAACCAGCTCTGTCCACAGCCCCTCTTGACCGACCAGGTTCGATTGCAACTGGTCCGCACACTCAGCCAGGCCGCCGGGCTGGCGGGCATGGCCGGCGGTCAGGCTATGGATCTGTACGCTACGGGTGGCGCGCTTAATCAACAGCAACTGGGCTTGATGCACGCACACAAAACGGGTGCTCTGATTCAGGCCAGCGTTCGTATGGGTGCGCTGTGTGCCTTGCCCGAACATAGCGAACAAAGCGCCAGCCTGCAGGCACTTGATCAGTATGCCAGGGCCATCGGTCTGGCCTTCCAGGTGCAGGATGACATTCTGGACGTAACCGCCAATACCGAGACGCTGGGCAAACAACAGGGGGCTGATAACGCCCTGGGCAAGTCCACTTACGTCTCCCTGATGGGTCTGAAACAGGCCGGCACATTCGCACAGGAGCTTTGCCATTCGGCAATTGATGCACTGAAGGGGCTTGACCAACAGGCAGATGTCCTGCGTCAGATAGCCGGTTACATCGTACAGCGGGAATACTGAGGTTCTGTCTTGTAGTAACAGCGCGGCCTTACCAGCCGTGTTGCCCCATCAAAGATCAGTATTTAACGCAGCTTTGGCAGGATTAACACCAGGTCAACCAGTGTAAAAGCGGTAGCCGGCAGCCTTGATAAGCCAACCGGCAGGTTAAACAACCCTGTGTTATAGCACAACAATCATATTGTGCGATGCTATTCCGGTCGGGTTGGGTGTACAATGCCAGCTGGCAGATTTAGCCCAGACTTATTACGAGCACATGTTTCACGAGATACCAAAGACAAGACCTGACACTCCACTTCTGAATCAGGTCAATGATCCGAAACAGCTTCGCGCACTCAACGAATCCCAACTGCCAGAGCTGGCCCGGGAGCTGCGGGAGTACCTGTTGTATTCTGTCGGGCAGACGGGTGGGCACTTTGGTGCCGGATTGGGCGTCGTCGAGCTGACCATTGCCCTTCACTATCTGCTGGATACGCCTGAAGACCGGCTGGTCTGGGATGTGGGTCATCAAACCTATCCTCACAAAATCCTGACCGGGCGTAGAGAGCTTATGCCAACGCTGCGCCAGAAAGACGGCCTGGCAGCGTTTCCCAAAAGGGATGAGAGCCCCTTCGATACTTTTGGCGTCGGTCACTCAAGCACTTCCATCAGTGCCGCCCTGGGCATGGCCATTGCCGCTGCGGCCAAAGGGGAAAAAAGACGCACGGTTGCCGTCATCGGTGACGGTGCCCTGACTGCCGGCATGGCCTATGAGGCCATGAACCATGCCGCTGACCTGAAAGCCAACATGCTGGTCATTCTCAATGATAACGACATGTCCATCTCCCGCAGTGTTGGTGGCCTGTCGAACTATCTGGCCAAAGTACTCTCCAGTCGAACTTATCACCACATTCGCGAGGGCAGTAAAAAAGTTCTCAACGTTATTCCTCATGCCTGGGAGCTGGCCAGGAGAACCGAAGAACATGTCAAGGGCATGGTCATTCCCGGCACCCTGTTTGAGGAGATGGGGTTCAACTACATCGGCCCCATTGATGGCCACGACCTGCCTATGCTGATCCACACCCTGAAAAACATGATGGACCTGGACGGTCCGCATTTTCTCCATGTGGTCACTCGCAAGGGCAAAGGCTTTATCCCGGCAGAACAAGACCCGATCGGTTATCACGCCATTACCAAGCTCGAACCCTGCGCCACCAAATCGCCGAGCAAACCCAAGTACGCCAACGTCTTCGGACAGTGGTTGTACGACATGGCCAGTGTCGATCCGCGTCTGATGGGCATTACCCCAGCCATGAAAGAAGGCTCCGACCTGATTCGTTTTGCCGATCACTTCCCTGAGCGTTATTTTGACGCGGCCATCGCCGAGCAACACTGCGTAACGCTGGCGGCAGGCATGGCTTGCGAAGGTCTCAAACCGGTGGTAGCCATCTACTCCACGTTCTTGCAACGAGCTTACGACCAGCTGATCCATGATGTGGCCGTGCAAAAACTGGATGTCCTGTTCGCCATCGACCGGGGCGGTATGGTGGGCGAAGATGGTCCCACCCACGGCGGCTGTTACGACATTGCCTATTTACGCTGCATCCCTGAAATGGTGGTGATGACCCCGGGCGATGAAAATGAAACACGTCAATTGCTCTGTACCGGTTACCTTCACAACGGTCCTGCATCGGTGCGCTACCCCCGGGGCAGCGGTATGGGCGTAGAAATCTGCACCGACCTGGAGCCACTGCCTATCGGGAAAGGGGAAATTCGTCGTCACGGCAGCCGTGTCGCCCTGCTGGTGTTTGGCACCGTACTGGGGAACGCACTGGCCGCTGCCGAGGTACTGGACGCCACCGTGGCCAATATGCGTTTTGTCAAACCGTTGGACGAGGCCCTGGTAAAACAGCTGGCTGACAGCCATGAGCTGCTGGTTACCATCGAAGAGGGGTGTGTTGCCGGTGGTGCTGGCTCAGGGGTGATGGAGTACTTGCAGCATCAGGAGATGCTGGTACCGGTGGTATCGCTGGGCATTCCTGACACCTACATTGAGGCTGCCAGCCACCAGGAACAGCTGGCCCAGTGCGGATTGGACAAAGACGGTATCGTTCGCTCAGTGCGCGATCGCATGCGCCGTATTGTGGCAAAATCGACCATCCCGGACGAAGCGGTAACTGCCATCTGAAAGCCCGCCACAGTCCTGTCAGTCAAGCCATGTTATACATGTGGCCGAGCTTCCACACCTTGGTGGCCAGATAGCGCTCGTTATGGGGATTCTGACCGGTCTGATGCGGAATTCGGTCAACCACCTGAATTCCCAGTCGGGTCAGTGCTTCCACCTTGCGCGGATTGTTGGTCATCAACTTCAGACTGGAGACACCGAGGTGATCAAGCATGGTCTTGCACATGTCGTACTGGCGCATATCGGGTTCAAAACCCAGCTCCTCATTAGCCTGCACTGTGTCCATACCACAGTCTTGCAGGTGGTAGGCACGAATTTTGTTGAGCAGCCCGATCCCCCGCCCTTCCTGACGCAGGTACAACAGCACACCGCGACCTTCTGCGGCAATGCGCTCCAGGGCTGCCTGAAGCTGCGGCCCGCAATCACAGCGCATGCTGAACAGGGCATCACCGGTCAGGCACTCAGAGTGAACCCGTGCCAACACCGGACCTCCCTGACCAATATCCCCCATGGTTAACGCCAGATGCTCCTTGCCCGTACCACTGTCTTCGAAGCCATGCATGATGAATTCGCCATAGGGCGTGGGTAAGCGAGACTCTGCAACAAAAATAACAGACACTCACTGCTCCTTTAAAAATACGTGACCGGATTGTACCAGTCTTGGAAACTACAATCGAACCTGCCGCGGGGCATTAAGAGGTGAACCTAAATCAACAGATTGAGGCCCTGCATAATCACCAGCGCAAACAAGCCGGCCACCAGGTCGTCCATCATGATGCCGACACCACCGTGGACTTTTTTATCCAGCCATCCAATGGGCCACGGCTTGACAATATCAAATAACCGAAAGAGCACGAAACCCAGCAGAATCCAATACCACCCTGCAGGAGCGGCCAGCATGGTCAGCCAGAAACCGCAAAACTCATCCCAAACAATCGCCGGGTGATCGTGCACGCCCAGATCTTCCGCCGTTTTACCGCATAACCAGAAGCCAATAACGGAAGCCACCACCAGGACACCAAGGTAGGCCCACAGACTGAGCCCTTGCAGCAACAGGTAAAAAGGCACCGCCGCAAGGGTGCCAAAGGTACCCGGCGCCTTCGGGACCAAACCACTGCCGCAGCCAAAGGCGAGAAAGTGCACTGGATTTTTCCAACAGGTGGCCCCCGGTCTTACGGATGATGTGTCAGGTGGAGCTTTGGGCATCATGTATTAACCGCCTTTGAGCATCAGAAGTGAGTATACGCCTTTTCAATCAGCGGGATACCTTGAGAGTCCCGGATAATCCCGGGCTCATTCGTAATCTGGCCAATGCAGGTTATCGGGCAGTCATCCGGTATTCTGGCCGGCAGGGTAGCGGCCTGCTCGCGTGGAATGGTAAAACAGAGCTCGTAATCGTCACCGCCGGTCAGCGCCATGCCCAGCGCAGCATCCTGGCCATACGTCTGGTTGAGGGCAAATGACGTGGGCAATAACTCCGGGGCGATGACAGCACCCATACCGCTGGCCTCAAGAATGTGGCGCAGATCGCCCAGCAAGCCATCTGAAATATCGATGGCCGACGTCGCCCCACTCTGACGGAGCCACTGTCCGGCACTGAGCCGTGGCGATGGGTACCAGTAGCGATCAAGCAGACACTTGCGATGTGCATCAGCACAGTCCTCCTGCGTGTCGCCGGCCAACACCGCCTCCAGCGCCCCTGCGGCATCACCGAGCGTGCCGGTGACGCAGATCAGATCTCCCTCTCTGGCGCCACTGCGCAGCAACGCCTGCCCTTTGGGTACCAGGCCCTGAACCTGCAACGACAGGGTCAGAGGGCCTTTGGTGGTGTCGCCACCGATCAGGGGCAGCTGATATTTTTGCGCCAGGTGGGCCAGCCCTTCAGAAAACTCCTTCAACCACAGCTCCGAAACCCTGGGCAAGGTCAACCCCAGGGTGAAACTGTGTGGCTCGGCCCCCATGGCGGCCAGGTCGCTCAGGCAAACAGCCAAGGCCCGGTAACCAAGCGCAAACGGGTCGCAGTGGGCAGGAAAGTGCACCCCTTCCACCAGCGTGTCCAGCGACTGGGCAAGCTGCATACCGGTGGGGACGTCAAGCAGGGCGCAGTCGTCACCAATGCCCATCAGGTCGCCGGTATGTCGTCCTTGAATCCGGGCGATTTCAGGGCGGGCAAAATAGCGTTTGATTAATTCAAACTCACCCACTGCACCAATGGCCATAACGCTCCATTACATGGTCAATGATCATTCTGCCTACTTTTTACGGTAAGCCCTTACCTCGTCAGCACGCAGGCGCGGTGCCAGCTTATCAAGAATACCGTTGATATACCGGTGGGAATCCTGGGCGCCGAACCGCTTGACCAGTTCAATCGCCTCGTTGATGACCACGCGATACGGGACATCCTTACGATGCATCAGCTCAAAACAACCAATGCGCAGCGCCGACAACTCCACCGGGTCAAGCTGGCTCAGCGGTCGGTCCAGGGCGGCGCTCATGGCTTCATCAAGCTGGCTGGCCTGACTGGGAACACCATGGATGATGGCAGTGAAATAACCGTCATCCACTTTGCTGAAATCATTGTCAGTACGAAATTGTGCCTCAATCTGGTTGAGGGGAGATTTGGCAATATGCCACTGGTACAACGCCTGCAGTGCCAAACGCCGGGCCCTGCTGCGCGCCGAGGGGTTTGGCTTGGCGCTGCCCTTTTTCCGGGCATCAGGGGAACCGTTGTTATGCAAAGCGTTGCCAGTAAAGTTGTTCATTGGCGAGGTGCTCACCTCCAGCCTCCAGTGTCAATAAAGGGGATCCCGTCCGTGCCCCGGACGGGTTTCAGGCAGAGGCTCCAAGCGGAGCTCCGGTTATCAGGCTTTTCACACAGTGGCAGGCAACCCGACTGGGCACGAAAAAAGTGCCAGCGTTTTATACCTTTGTCCGACATCGTTTGATGCGCCAGTTTTCGTGAGAGCTTATACCATTTTCAGGCCAATGACGGGAAGTGCTGCATACCGAAGTGTGGCCATGTCGTCAGACAATTAAATCGCCACATCCTTCCATTGGCTGCTAGATTATTTTTTCGGAACTAATAATCCTCAAAAAAGAGACCGCTTCATGGACGCTGTAACAAGTTCACGTGTCGGGCCGTCAGTCAATGCTGATGCAGGTTCAGGTAACGAGTGCGAAGGACGCTTCTGCGCCAGATCGGTAATCCCCGAGCCACCACCGAAAGCCACCAAACGGGTCATACCAGAAATTGTGATCACCGATTTCGGGGATCAGGAAGTAAAAGCTGAATTCACTACGTTCAGGGTCATTGAGGACACTGCCAACCAGGAGTACATCGACCACCTGTTCGGCCACGACCCACAACTGGCTACCTGCCGGTACGTGGTTTCAGAAAAAATTGATGGTGCCAATGTCACTGTCATGATCGACCATGACAGCATCCGCTACTTTTCCCGGGTGCGAGAGTTTTATGCCGAGCGCCCTTTTTTCAACGCACCAATGGCCTTGAAGAAATACCTGCCAGACTTCAGGAAAATTCAGTCTGAACTGCCAACCATCGGCTGCCAGACGTTGACGCTCAGGGGCGAGTATTTTGGCAAGGGCATCTGTCGCAGAATCAACTATGGATTGGACCGGTATTACGCTCCATTTGTCATCGAAAAAGATGGTGCAACCCAGACTCATCACCAGTTTCGGGCATTTATGCAGCAAATGGCGTTTTGCCGCCTGAAGCCTGTACCACTGCTGGTAGCCGATGCTTCGTTCAACGAAGCCATGGCGTTCAACCCGGAGGAGTTAGCTACCCAGGCCTTTACACCCGGGACAGAGTCAACCACGCCCTGCCGGGATAAAAAAGCCATATCCCGCTACGATTTTATTGAGGGTATTGTCATTCAGCCGGTAGACCGCCTGATCAAAGACAGCAACAGCCCCTTTTTGTTAAAAAAACGTGCCGAAGCCTACCGGGAAATCGAGTATTTGCCTACGCAGCGCCTTAACGCTCAACCTTGCCTGAATGAAGAAGACTCAGCTGCAGCCAGTGAGATCGACGAGAGCCTGGTCGGTCACTCCTTTGACGGACTCACCAATTTTATAACGCTCAATCGCCTCACCAACGTCACTTCCCACATTGGTGATCCCACCTCATCCAATGAAATTGGTGTGTGTGTCATGGCCGTTTTGCGCGACGCAAAAAAAGATTATTGCAAACATCACACCGATGCAGAACTTGTCGACCGGATCCCCACAAGCAACTTCAAACCAGCGCATGAAAAAATTGTGAATCTGTTGCGAGAGCACTACCCGCTGCTCTTTCGCAAAAAGCAAAAGGTACCGAAACCACCAAAAGTACCGAGAACCCCCAGAGTTCCGAAAAAACCAAAGGCACCAAAAGCGGCAACAGCCACTTGCTGAAATTCGAATTCTCCCTCCGGGCCGTCCTCCCCGCGATGATGAGAATCGACTTCTCCCGGCAAATTTCAGTCTTAGAATCTGTCAGAAAAAAGCACAAAAGCCTTGAACCACGAAGGACACCAAGAGCACGAAGGAAAAGAAAAGCTCTTCTTTGCCGTGAAAGAAAATTGCCACGGAGGCACAGAGACACGGAGAAGAGAAAAAAGCTTTTTCCTCTGTGTCTCCGTGACTCTGTGGCTAAAGCTTTCATGACAGAGGGTGAACAAACCATCGTCATGAACAATTGTGCTCTTGGCGTTCTTCGTGGTTCCATCCGAAAACCATTGATATTGGGGGGGGGTAAGCTTAATGCCACCCTAAAATCGCCTCTTAGCCGGGGCAACCTCTATCACTCACCAAACGGCAGGTATTCCACCACTTCCAGGTCAAAACCGGACAGCGCTGCAAAGCGAATAGGAGAACTTAACAGCCGCATCTTGCCCACGCCCAGGTCACGCAAAATCTGTGATCCGGTGCCGGTGGTCTGGTATACCCTGGTCACACCATCGCCCCGATCGCCGTTATCAACAAAGCGCTCCAGGGCCGTGGCCAGATCCTGATGCGCACCGGAATCCAGCAATACCACCACCCCGGAGCCTTCCTGCGCCACTTTGGCCAGAGCCTTGTGTAAAGACCAGCCAGGGCGACCGTCGCTGTGCGCCCCCAACAGATCACGAAACGGCTCCATGGCATGAACCCGCACCAGCACCGGCGTATCCCGGGTAATCTCCCCCATACTCATGGCCAGGTGGGTGCAGTTGCCAATGTTGTCGTGGTAAATCGTCAGGTCAAACTGGCCGAAGTCGGTGTCGATGACGCGCCGCTCAACTCTTTCCACGGTCTTTTCATGGAGGATGCGGTAATGGATCAGGCTGGCAATGGTGCCAATTTTCAAGCCGTGCTTTTCGGCAAACATTTCCAGATCGGGACGCCGGGCCATTGTGCCATCTTCGTTCATAATCTCAATAATGGCCGCTGCCGGGGCTAAGCCTGCCAACCTGGCCAGGTCGCAGCCGGCTTCGGTGTGACCAGCCCGACTCAGCACGCCACCGGGCTGCGCGCGCAGGGGAAAGATGTGGCCCGGCTGAACAATATCAGATGGCCCTGACAGTGGATCCACCGCTGTTACAATGGTTTTTGCCCGGTCGTGGGCCGAGATACCCGTAGTTACCCCTGCTGCTGCTTCAATGGACACGGTGAATGGCGTGCCATAGCCGGAGTGATTGTCGGCAACGCCAACCATCTGCGGCAAACCGAGGAAGTCACAGCGCTCCGGGGTCAGCGTCAGGCAGAGCAGTCCGCGCGCCTCGCGGGTCATGAAATTGACAATTTCCGGAGTAATTTTCTCCGCCGCGATGATCAGGTCGCCTTCGTTTTCACGGTCTTCATCATCCATCAATATGACAGGCTTGCCGAGGCGAATATCCTCTAGAAGTTCTTCGATGGAGTTGAGCAGCATAATGTTCCTCTGGTCGCCGGTGAGTTGCATGCAATCCGGACTTCAATCAGCTAATGACCCTGCTGGCCCGTTAATTAACAGCGTTGACACGCTCCGTTTAAGCCCGATGCAATATAGGGCAAACCGTTAAAAGAGCGCCATTCTACCTGTTTCACTATGGGTTAGCAGCTGTTTTGGGACGCGCCACTGTGAACTTATTCGGTGATTGGCGTTCTAAGAACTACCCGCTTGAGAATCCAAAAACCCCACAACAATGGCAACATATGATTACGGCACAACCAAGTACGTTTTATGGCGCAAATCAGGCCAGACTCTCCAAAGATTGTCGCTCCTGCCGGCAAAAGCAGGA
>JAQFVO010000692.1 GCA_027942505.1 Endozoicomonas sp.
GTGCCTCCGTGGCAATTTTCTTTCACGGCAAATATTGGAACAGGGAGGTAAACCCGGCCAGACGGGGTCCGCCAATCCCTGTACGGAATGACAGCACAGAGAGAGGCCATCCCCTCTATCTGTCATCACGTATTTGGGCCGCGCACCTTCTTCGTGGCCATTTGTCTTGCAGCAGCGGGTGATTTTTGAGTTGTTCAGGAGTGATCCGTAATTGCGCATCAGGCTCAATCATTTTGGAAATCAGATCAGTAACTTGATTGATGTATTCTGGCTTCTGTCCTTCCAGAGCCTTGGCAATGAAAGTTCCAATTGCCTCAGATATGCCGAGAGACTCCTTGTATTCTAGCCAGTCCTTTACGCCAACTTTGCCATTTTCATGTTGTAGACCATTCAATTTAGGAATCACAAATACACTGCCGACGATTAATTTATAGAGTGTCTGTCCGGCGGCAAACATATCGGCCGTGTCACTAAGCAACCCTCCGAAAGAAGTGTCCCGTTTCATATTACCGCCGGCGTTAAATCGATAGAGTTGAAGCATAACGTCGGTGTCACTATGCGTTTTTCTGACAGGGGCATAGGGCTCTGGTTCTATATAGCCCACTGTCCCCTCACCCACTGGCCCGGAACGGCCACCGGCTTTGCGATCATAAGCAAGGCCAAAATCGACCAGAGAAATAACACCCTCTTGATTAATGACAATATTCTCAGGCTTGATATCCCGGTGGAGTACCTGCTCCTCGCGCAGATAGCACAGAACGTCTGCCATCTGCTTCGCTATGGAGACAAACAAACGAGGAGGGAGAGGAGGAACCGGTTTTTTACCTCCCGGCACCAGATTTTGCAAGGATTCACCGCCATATTTCATGACAATCACACCTTTCTCACCTTCGGCTGGGTTCTCAATGGGCGCTAATTTTACGATGTTCTTATGGTCAAGCCGCTGGAGCAAGGCAATCTCGGCTTTGCAATCGTCGTTTTTTTCGAACAAATTCTTTTTGACTTTTAACGGCCCATTAAGACCTTTAAAAACCACGGCTGCACACCCCTCACTTCCTCTGCCCAGCTCTTTATTTCCAAAACCATTATCCTTCTCTGTAAAACGGTGTAGCTGATCGATACGTGACTGTTTCTGCTCTTCAGAAAGAGGCACAAAAATTCCCTCAGTAGCTTTGGCGCGCAACCAGCTAGCTTTGATGATCTGACCATTTTTTTCCAACTCCCGAGCTTTGTCGAAGGCAAGGGATTTGGCTATGCACTCATTTGAGGAGTGTAAATGTACGATTGTTCTTTTATCTATCTTTTCTTTTTTGGCCCCTTCTTGCTCACTTTGGGTCTCTTCTTGCTCATTCTTAAATAACCTTGCAACACAACTGTTAACGATATGTTTGGTAACAGCACTGACAAATCGTCCAAAGACCAGAACCCATCTCTGTGGTGGATGTCTCTGCTCTGTTATTGATGGCTGGCAGTTTGGGCGTTCAGGAGATGGGGGAAGCGTTCGTTGATTATCCACTGTGCTTATCCTTTTTTGGTTTGTTTGTTTTTGTTGTTCTAATGCAGTCCGACACCCCAATTGCCGAGGATGGAGATTGAGAACTTTGCATCGGAATTTAATACAGGGGGTTTGGTCGGGCTGCGCAGGTCGGGCCGCGCGCGCCAAGTGCCTGTTCCGTGGCAAATTGTCTCTTAACAGCGGATGATTTAAATCCTACGGCCATCATAATCAGTACAGAGGCTGCGCAAAGAAGCCAGCGCAGTACCCGTCGAACTCAGTAGGTTATAGTTTACTTTCGTATATTTAGACCAAATGATCAGTAAATAGTTCCAACCCTTGGTACCCAATGCTTAAAGCTGACTGCAACCTAATAACTTGTTGAAGAAAAATATGTAAACCAAATTTTCACCTTCTTACGAAAACAGGTCGATTGACCCAAGAGCAAGGCAAAAGCCGGGATGCTTCGTGCATCCCTCATGGCAGGTCAGAGCTGGTACAACCGGGTAAAACTGACAACTATTTTCTAAGTTGATGGAATTTTTTCGAGTTGACCGGAGTTTAATGGTCATCCACAACCATTACTCATCGCATAGTCACAAACTCTTCGGCGGATGTTGGATGAATGGCCACTGTATTGTCAAAGTCGGCCTTGGTTGCGCCCATTTTCAACGCAACGGCAAAGCCCTGGAGCATCTCGTCAGCACCGTGGCCAATGACGTGAATACCCACGATCTTTTCCTCGGTACCGGCGGTGACCAGTTTCATGCGTGAAGGCTGGCGATGACTGGTCAGCGCACTGTACATGGCCGTGAACTGGCTGGTATAGACCTTTACCTCATCGTACTGTTCGCGAGCGGCTTGTTCAGTCAGACCCACGGTGCCAATGGGTGGGTGGCTAAAGACGACCGTTGCCACATTGTCGTAGTTCAGATGCTCGTCCGGCTTGTTATTGAACAGGCGCTCAGATAAACGACGGCCGGCAGCAACCGCAACTGGAGTCAGCTCCACCTTGCCAATGTTGTCCCCCACAGCGTAAATACCGGCAATATTGGTGTTCTGGTATTTATCCACAGGGATGTATCCGCGATTATCGACAGTGACACCGGCAGCAGCAAGGTTGATGCCGGAGGTATGGGGCTTGCGACCAGCGGCCCAGATAACCGTGTCGACATTAAGGTTGTGACCATTTTCCAGGTGAACAGTCAGGCTACCGTCGTTTTCTTTGGTAATCTCTCTGGGCACGCACCCGGTGTGCAGTTGTGGTCCTTCAGTGGCCATGATCTCTACCAGAGTGTCTGAGAGCAGGTCGTCAAAACTGCGCAGCGGTTTGTGCCTGCGAACCAGTAAGTGAGTTTCGCTGCCCAAAGCGTTCAGAACACCTGCCAGCTCAACGGCGATATAGCCAGCACCGAGAACAGCAACCCGGTTGGGGCGCTCGGTCAGGTCAAAGAAGGCGTCTGAATCGATACCGTATCCGGCTCCCGGTACATCGGGAATCATCGGCTCGCCACCGGTGGCAATAGTGATGTGGTCAGCTGTGTAGTGTTCACCGTTCACTTCTACTGTACGGGCATCAATAAAACGTCCGTAGCCGTTTATTACGGTGATGTCGTTGTTGGCCAGCACTCGCTCATAAGAGCCATGGATACGACTTATGTAAGCCGATCGACTCTCAACCAGTTTGCTCCAGCTAAAGGTACGCAGTTGTTCTTCGAGGTTGAGAGCGAAGCCGTAGTCCGGTCCGTAGCGACAGGCATCAGCGACCTGACCGGCAAACCACATGGCCTTTTTGGGCACGCAGCCGACGTTGACGCAGGTACCGCCAAGGTGTTTCGCTTCAATCAATGCCACCTTTTTTCCGTACATGGCAGCACGATTGGCAGAGGCGATGCCGCCACTGCCGCCGCCAATTACCAGATAATCAAAATGGTTTGCTGTCGTCATGTTATCGTCCTGGTTTGTGTGGAGTCACCGGCTGGAAATAGCCAGTGGGGATAACGCTAGAGAATAGTGACGATCACCAGCCAAGTGCAACCTTGGGAGTTGTCCTGAAAAAATTTCCACATTTCCAGGGACGCTGCCCGCAAAAGCACAAACGGTTGGGCCTTTGCGGGGCACGGTTAGTCTATCTGCAAATAGGGTTCAAGTATCGGCCAGA
>JAQFVO010000706.1 GCA_027942505.1 Endozoicomonas sp.
AACGATAAATAACCTGCAACCTCAATGGATTGACGACTTTTAATCATTTGCATTGATATCCCAACACTCCGAAGAAAAAGCCACGTAAGAGACGATGCCAGGTTTGACGCGCTCTGGAGATAGAGACATTTGTCAATGAATGACTTCACTGAGCGAGAGCTGCGATATAACCAGAGGCTTTTTGGTATTACAGATAAGCCGTTTATGCCATTCTCGTTCAAAAACCAGTCAGAAATCATCAACATCACAGAATACACTGGTCATGGACTTGGGAACCCTCCGGTTAGCTGTCTATGGATTGCAACCGAAAGATAATTAAAGGCTCCCCTGTCTTTTTTGCATCGAACACACGTTACTGCCTTTTTATTTCGGTACTTTATTTGATAATGACATCAGGATCAGATGGGCAGTTTTGTCGCTTGTCATTAAGATGTACAGGGTTTTCATTGGTCCAATGAATGTATCCATTTCCAGTGCGGTCGCTGCCAGTACCGCTGACAACAAGGACCAGGCGTTTCGGAAAACTAAGCCTGGAGGAAAGAGCGTTTTGCAGATCAGTGGCAGAACAACTCTGCACCTGCCTTGCCTGACCAGGTGTCTTGGCCCGATCCTCACTGTGCATAGAGTCGATTCGCGCTGCATCATGGTCTTGCCGGCGCCACAGTCCCGGCAGTTGCAGGTTTGCCGACGCGGTCAGCTCGACGAGTTGCTGCTCCAGCTTGAGGATAACCCGAATCTTGTTCATGAGGAGTTTTGCACTGAACTGACCAGGGAGAAGGTGCAGCTTAGCCATATCGCGGCTGAAAGCGGCCATAAGCAGTGCCTGCAGGCGTTGATTGACGCCGGTGCCGAGCCAAATGCACGTACCCGGAAACAGGGCTTTACGCCTCTGTACCTTGCTGTTGCCCATGGTCACTTTGACTGTGTGAGCTATTTGCTGGCTAAAGGTGCTACCAACGCTGGCAGTAGCAGGGGCTGGAATCCTCTACATGCTGCCGCCGTCTATAACCGCAGTGGCTACCTGCGGGCGTTGATCAACCACGGATTTGATGCCAACGCGAGCAGCAAAACGAACCAGGTTCCCTTGCATGAAGCGACCAAAAGAGGGTTTGTTGAGTGCGTGCATGTGCTGATTGAAGGCAAGGCAGATGTTAATGTCAAAGGCGAAGGTGGCTGGTACCCATTGCACTTTGCTGCCCGGCTTACGGATAAAGAGTTATTGACGTTCTTGTTGCAGCGCGGGGCTACCATTGATGCTCTCACGCCGAAGGGGCTGTCGGCCTTGCATGTGGCTACCAGAACCGGCTGTCTTGAGACTGTCCGGGAACTGGTGCGCCGGGGTGCAAACGTTAATGCCGTATCCCACGATAGTGAAACCCCTGTACACCTGGCTGCCCTGGCGGGGAGTGACCGGTGCCTGCTCTTTCTTGTGGATCAGGGATCGTGCGTAGACGCCACAGACGACAAAGGCGCGACCCCCTTACACACTGCCGTCAAAGGAGGCAATACAGGGTGTGTGCGAGGGCTGCTGGCCAAAGGCGCCGATATTCATGCCCGGGATGGCAACGGTATGAGCCCTCTGGATATTGCCAGCGAACTGGGCATGAAGGAATGCATGCAGATCCTGCTGGACAATGGGGCAGATATCTACCGATTTGCCAGGAAGGGTCGCTCGTCGCTGCACATTGCCGCCTATGCCGGTGCCATGTGCAGCGTCGAACAGCTGGTTAGAAATGGGGTTTCTATCGACATCACCAATCACAAAAAAAGAACCGCCTTGCACGTGGTTACCAGAAAAAACGACAGTCGAAGTTTGCAGTCGCTGTTGCAACTCGGTGCAAATATTGAGGTGCAGAACGCCAGTGGTTCTACACCGTTGCATATTGCTGCCCAAATGGGCTGTGTTAACTGTCTGAAGGTACTGATCAGCAATGGCGCCAATATCCACGCCAGAAAAAAAGGTGGCCAAATGCCCTTGCACTGCGCCGTCAAACAGAACCATACCAACTGTGCACAGCTGTTGCTCGACCACGGCGCCAAGGTCAATGCCATCGATGACCGTGGTGTGACAGCGCTGCACATTGGCGCCTCGAGAGGCGTCAGTGATTGTCTGCAATTATTGATTGAGTCTGAGGCTGATCTTGATGCCCAGGACAACAAAGGCAGGAGTGCTATGCATTTTGCTGCCAGCCGGGGGCATGATGAGTGCTGTGATATTCTGGCCAACCACGGTGCGCAGCTTAATATTCAGGACGAGGACGGCACGACCCCCTTGCACCAGGCTGTGTGCAAGGAGTGGCCCGATTGCGTGCAGTCTCTGGTTGATCATGGTGCTGATACCGGTATTCGCAACGAGGAAGGCATGACGGCACTGCACATTGCCAGGATGCAGGAGTTGACCTTCTGCATTGAAGTGCTGACCCCACAGCCATTAAATGATTGAGTCAGTCACACAAAGGGCTGGCTTTTCTCTGCCAGGCTCCCCACGAGCCAGTAGCCACAGATATTGCGATGGACTCATCGTCAGCTATCACCGTGCCGGATAACGTTGCCATTACCTGCGCAGACATATGCCAGGTATGTCGGCAGGCCCTGTTTGGCCGTATGGATGTTATCATTGCCAGCTGTCAACACCGTTACCATAGGGCCTGCCTGTCGCAGTGGCGCAGAGAAGTGGACGTTGCCAGGCGCCGAATCTGCCTGACCTGTGGCCTTAAGACGTTGCCTATGGCGCGGGTGTTTAGCCCTGATGCCAATTGGTCTTCGTCCCATTGTGAGGCGCTGCCCTTGCTGGTCTGTCGGAACAATGATGTGAAAACGCTGCAGCAAATGCTGACTACAGACCCGGGCAAAGCCCGCCGGCTATTCCACTCAGCCCTGCACGGGCAAGATATGACACTGCTGCATGTGGCTGCCGAGAATGGCCATGAGGCCTGCATCCGCGCTCTGCTCAATAGCGGGGCTGATATCAATAACGCAGCTCCGGACAAGGGTATAACACCGGTCTACCTTGCTGTTGGTGCCGGTCACATCAATTGCGTGCAATTGCTGATCCATCGCGGCGCTCGGGTCGATCTCGCCACAAAGAGCGGCTGGACCCCGCTACAAAATGCGGCCAAAAAGGGGGAGTACCAGTGTTTGTTGGCCCTGCTTGATGCCGGGGTGGACGTTAATAAGGGTACCTGCAATGGTTGGACCGCTCTGCATGGTGCTGCTCAGAACAGCGACAAAAAGTGCCTGACGGCGCTGCTTGCCAGGGGCTCCAGGGTGGATGCTCGTACTTCTAAAGGCTGGGTTCCACTGCACTTCTCCTTGCGCTCGGAGACTACTGAGTGTCTTCGGGAACTGATCAGCCAGGGTGCCGACGTCAACGCTAAAACATGCACGAACTTCACCCCCTTACACATGGCCACAGAGCAGGGGTGGCAAGAAGCTCTGCAATTGTTGCTGGATAAAAACGCGGAAGTTAACAGCAGGGATCTGAGGAATGTAACCCCACTGCACCTTGCTGTCAGCAAAGGCTACGACGGCTGTGTGCAGATTTTGCTGGCCAGCGGAGCCGATATGAAAACCAGGGGCCGCAACGGAGATACGCCGTTACACATCGCCAGCAAAGCAGCCCGGGTCTCTTGCCTGCAAATCCTGATCGATCACGGCGCAGCAATTAATTCCCGGGAGCGTTTTGGCAACACCGTGCTGCACAGCGCCGCCCATGGTGGCAATGACCAATGCCTGCTGTTATTGCTCAGGCATGGGGCAGACAGAGAGGCTCGCAACCGGGCCGGTTGGACGGCATTGCACACTGCAACTCGTTTTAGCAAGGGCAGATGCCTGCATTTGCTGATTGAGCATGGCGCCAATGTCAATGCCCATGGTCGTGAAGGCATGACGGCACTGCACATTGCCGCCGGGAATAACGACTGCGAGAGTTTGTCTGCCCTGGTCGGGTCGGGTGCCAACGTTGATGCCCGGAATAGACGTCAGTGGACTCCGCTGCACTGCGCCGTATCCGGCAACCACGTCAGGAGCATGCGCATCCTGGTGGATTACGGCGCTGCGCTGGATGTTGTTGCGGATGGGGGGGTAACGCCTTTGCATATTGCGGCCCAGAGTAACTGTCCACACTGCCTGATGATTCTGATTAACAACGGCGCAGACACTAACATTCGCGATCGTCTGGGCAGAAATGCACTGCAACTGGCCGTCATGGAGGGTCACTGGGAGTGCGTGAATATCCTTGAATGCCCGTTGCCATAAACAGCAGTGCCGAGTTTTCTCTGCTAGGCTCGTGGCGAACAAGCCACTGGTCCAAATAGCCTTATGAATTTCCTGGCCACCACCGTAAACGCACTTGAAAGGATGGCGATAGACCCGGAGGTTGCAGAGCTAAACGACAAATGCCAGGTATGTCGGCAAGCGCTGTTTGGCCAAAAGGATGTTTTTATTGCCAGTTGCCAACACCGCTACCATGAGAAATGCCTGTCGCGTTGGCAGGAACAGGCAGATGTTGCCAGTCGCAGAATTTGCCTGACCTGTGGCGATCAGACCCTGCCCTGGGGGCCCGATGAGTCTTCGTCTTGTGAGGCATGGCCCCTGCATGCCTGTCGGGACAATGATTTGACAGCGCTGCAGCACATGCTGGCAACAGACCCGGGCGTGGCCCGCCAGCTATTTTATTCAGCCCGGGCTGCGAATTATATAACACTGCTGCATGTGGCTGCCGGGAGAGGCCACGAGGCGTGCGTCCAGGCGTTGCTTGATGGCGGGGCAGACATCAACAGCACAGCTCCGAACCAGGGAGTAACACCCCTGTACCTCGCTGCCGGTGCCGGTCACGCCGGCTGCGTAGAGCTACTGATACGTCACGGCGCCAGGCTCGGTGATCAGACAAAAGGCGGCTGGACCCCTGTGCAAAGTGCTGCCAAAAGGGGGGATTACCACTGTCTGCTGGCCTTGCTTGATGCCGGGGCGGACGCCAATAAGTGCACTAACAATGGTTGGACTCCCCTGCATAGCACCGCTCGCAGCGGCAGCATAAAGTGCATGGAGGCACTGCTTGCTCATGGGGCTGATGTGGAGGCCCGCACCGTCCAGGGCTGGAGTCCGCTGCACTTCTCCATGCAGTCTTACTGTATTGAGAGTGTTCAGGCACTGGTAAACCACGGCGCAGACATCAACGCCAGTACCCGCAATGGCAAAACCCCCCTGTTCATAGCTACCGAGCAGGGGTGGGAAGATGCTGTGCACTATTTGCTCCTCAAAGGGTGCAGCAACACATTCACCATAAAGGACTGGCATCCGGTAATTATTGCCGCCAGATACAACCGCATTGGCTGCCTGCGGACGCTGGTCAGCCATGGATTTGATGTCAATGTGCGGCTCAAAACTAACGAGGCCCCTCTGCATTTGGTCACTAAAAGAGGGTTTGTCGAGTGCGCGCATGTGCTAATTGAAGGTAGGGCAGATGTTAATGCCATAGGCGAGGCTGGCTGGACCCCTCTGCACTTCAGTGCCCGATTTGGTGAGGAAGAGGTGTTGGCATTGTTGTTGCGCCAGGGGGCTGCCATTGAAGCTGTTACATCGAAGGGGGAGACGGCCCTGCATGTGGCTGCCATAGCAGGTCACCTTGATATTGTTCAGACGTTGGTAAAGAGGGGTGCAAACGTCAATGCAGCAAACCACAAAGGTGATACTCCCCTGCATCGGGCCGCCTGGAAGGGACATTGCCAGTGCCTGCTCTATCTGCTGGACCACGGAGCCTGTGTTGATGCTCGTGGCTATAACAGCGAAACCCCGTTGCTCACTGCCATCAAATACGGCAACAAAGCGTGTGTGCTTACACTGGTGCTCAAAGGCGCTACTGTCCATGCCCGGGATATCAACGGGAGGAGTCCTCTGGGTACTGCCTGTGCGCTGGACAAGTATCAGTGTGTGCAGATTCTGCTGGATCATGGGGCTGATATGTATCGAACTGCTCAGGGTGGCCTTTTGCCGTTGCACATCGCCGTCAACTCAGGTGCCATGCGCAGCGTAGGACAACTGGTCAGGAATGGAGCATTTATCGACGCGATCAATCGCAAATGCAGTACCGCCTTGCATATGGTGACCAAGAAAAACGACAGTAGTAGTTTGCAGTACCTGTTGAACCTGGGCGCGAATACTGAGGTCAGAAATGGTGGTGATGTCACGCCTGTGCACGTTGCCGCCGAGCAGGGCAATATTGACTGCCTGCGGGTTTTGATCAGCAATGGCGCCAACATTCACGCCAGAAAGTATGGCGGCCAGATGCCCTTGCACAGTGCTGTCGGGCAGAATCGTGTCGGCTGCGCGCGGGTTTTGCTTGATAACGGCGCCAGCGTCAATGCCGTCAGCAATCGTGGTGTGACAGCGCTGCATCTTGCCGCCGGCAGAGGCTTCAGGGAGTGCGTGCAATTACTGATCAAGTTCGAGGCCACTGTCAATATTGTCGACTGCAATGGCTGGAGCCCGCTGCACAGTGCTGCCAGCCAGGGGCATGGTAAGTGCTGTGATATTCTGGCTGACCATGGTGCGCTGCTCAATGTCCCGGCCAGTGGCGGTTTGACCCCTTTGCACCTGGCCGCGCGCAAAGACCAGGGCAACATTGTTCAACATCTGGTTGATCGTGGTGCTGATATAAGTATTTGCGACGACGATGGCAGGACGGCACTGGAAATTATTGACACAAAGGAGTCGTCTGGCCGAATCGAAGTGCCTGTCCCGTTGTCAGAGTGGACCGAGCCACCGCCCGTTGAATATTTGCATCAGGAAGAAGGTCGATCAGCATGTCTGTCCGAAGCGGAGCAAGAAAAACCGAAAAAACCATAAATCATGACTAGCCCGGATATTTCATAAACTGCCTCGAATCTCGCGCAGGACTTTGTTGAGAAACCGACCATAAACAGCAGTGTC
>JAQFVO010000721.1 GCA_027942505.1 Endozoicomonas sp.
CTTATCCCAGCGCACCGTACAGGGATTGTTCGGAACCCATCTGGCAGGGATAGCCATCTATCCGGGCATTCACCTCCCTGTAAGGTGGATCCTGTACAGTCCATGTACAGGATGACAGCGGAGTTTGTGGTCGTTTCTTAATGGTCACTTCCCTGAGTTCTTATCAACATCCTTGAGAACGAGAGGTGAGAAATGGACCTACGAGGACTTTTTGCGACACTCTCGAAGGAGGTTGATGCAAAAAGTCGAGTCACTGTGCGGTACAATCCCTGCACACAATGACAGCTGCGAAAGCCCCCCTCCTCCACGAGGATGACGAAATCCAATACCGCTTCTTGTAAGGCTATCGCCTTATAAAATTCACAACACAAGCCGGCCTGAAAAGCAACCGCAAGACCAAGCCAGAACCGATATTTATTAACACCAAGAGCACGCAAGACGGGACTACATCTAATATTTATTGCTTTTATATGAATATTTATGCTTAAAATAGGTTTGGTAATTGCTACTGCGAATACTACTACCCCTGAAATCAGAGCAGGAATTTTCAACTTTTTCGATCATACTGTTCTGCACGTTACCTGTGCCGGGCTGATGTTGAGGAGCCAAGATTTATGAAGCAGTCCACAGTCGCGACAACAAATCCGGCCAGCCTGCGCAACTGGTTGATGTTCATAGTGCCATCCCTGGTTGGGCTGTTACTGTTTGTCACTCCGGTCAAGATGGACGGGCAATTTACCATTCCTGTGGCGATACTTGCCGGTGGCCTGAAGGCCATGCTGAAGCCTCAGCTGACCACCATTATTACCGTGCTGGTGACCTTCACCGGTCTGATGACGGTCATCACCAAAGTGTTTCAACCCCGGTTTATCAGCGATCACCCGTTTATGGCCTCACTGTTTGATATCACGCCCCTGTGGGCAGTAGTCCGACTGCTGGGGGTGCTGTTCATATTATGCAGTTACTTTCAGGTCGGCCCCCAACACATCTGGTCGTCGTCCACCGGCGGTATGGTTCTGAACGACTTGATGCCCACTCTGTTCTCGATCTTTATCTTTGCCGGGTTGCTGCTGCCGCTGCTGATGAACTTTGGCTTGCTGGAAATGCTCGGAACCATGATGACACGCATCATGCGGCCACTGTTCAACCTGCCCGGTCGTTCAGCCATCAACTGCATCGCCTCATGGCTGGGTGACGGCAGCGTGGGCATTATGATGACCAGCAAGCAGTACGAAACCTCTTACTACACCCAGCGTGAGGCTGCCATTATTGGCACCACGTTTTCCGTAGTCTCCATCACCTTCTCTCTGGTGGTCATTGCCCAGGTCGGCCTGGAGCACATGTTTACCCAGTTCTACCTGACGGTCTGTTTTGCCGGTCTGGTGGCCGCCCTGATTGTGCCTAAGTTGCCACCGCTGTCACGCAAAAAGGACGAGTTTATCTGTGGCAAGGTCCGTACCGATGATGAAGAAGTGATCCCAGCCGGTCACAGTGCCCTCGCCTGGGGTCTGCATCAGGCACTGGACAAAGTCGGCCATATCAGCAACCCGTTAAAAGTGATCGGTGATGGCGGCAAAAACGCTATCGATATGGTGTTCGGCGTCTTGCCCGTGGTGATGGGCATCGGCACCATCGCCCTGATGATCACCGAGTACACCCCGTTCTTCCAGTATCTGGGCATGCCCTTTGTGCCGCTGCTGGAGCTACTGCAAATCCCTGAGGCCGCAGCCGCCTCTACCACCATGATGGTGGGCTTTACCGATATGTTCGTGCCTTCGATCCTGGCAGCCTCTATCGACAACGACATGACCCGGTTTGTCATTGCAGCATTGTCTCTGACGCAGTTGATTTACCTGTCGGAGGTCGGTGCACTGCTGCTGGGCAGCAAGATACCGGTTACCCTGCTTGAGTTGTTCGTGATCTTTATCCTGCGAACGCTGGTTACCCTGCCGGTTATTGCCGCCATTGCCCATTTAATTTTCTGAGAGATCAATGAGAACACGTCGATACTACTGGACAACCTCATTCTCCGGAGGCGGAAACCTGATCATGTGAATGGTGTCTGCCACATCCGATTCCCATAATGCAGGGTAGGCCCACGACGTCAGCAGCACACCTAAGGCCAGTACCCGGGTAAGTGGGAAATTGTGACCAACACCGTAACGTTGCGTCAGCAGCCGCGATGTTGCCGGCGCACCCAACAGGACCAGCGTTGGTACCAGCCAGGAAAACAGACGGCGAGAGGCAAATACAACAACCTCACTTTTTGAGCGCACAGAAGCCTCGGCAGCCTGGCAGAGACTTTCGGTGTAGATCCTGAACCGGGTCACGTTAGGAATCTGCCTAACCACCTGTCGGGTGACAATCCGGGTGCGCTTTCGGGGCAACATCCGGTCACTGCGAACCCCCCAGCGATAGCTCTCGGGGTGTTCGTAGAAAGTCTCCGTCTCTTCTTCGTCCTCGGTAGCCTCAACCTCTTTCGCCCCGCCTTCATGGAGCAGAACCTCACAGTAATTCCAGGCCAGTGGGATGGATCCCATGGAGAAGAAGCCATTACGGTCAACCCGCACAATCTGCCCACTTCTGAAGGAGCTGCGGCGGGAGATGCCCTTGTTCCAGTGGAACAGGAAGGTGCGATCAGACTCTTCATAGCGTCCGTTATGCTGGAAGTACTCAGTATCCTCGAAATCCACCACCGGATTCACATCGGTGACCAGCCGTGTTGCGGCGTAATAAAACCGATAAATTGATGCAGCCAGGGAATCCTCACCGTCGCACCAGGTCATTCTCGGCATAAACGGTCTGACAACATCGGCTACCACCAGTTCGTTCTGATGAGTCTGAGCCATCAGGTCGCTCACTGCTGTCGTCTCAGCACCCAGATGCGGCACAGTAACCGGGTAATTATGATAGCGACTGTCATTAATCCCCGGACTGCGTACCTCTGAACCCAGTTTGAAGTCGGCCACGGTATTTTTCACCACCAGCCCGTAAGGCACCCCCACCAGGGCGAAGGGCCAGGTAGTCGTACCAGTACTTTCGTAGAGCACATTATCAAACGTACCGAGCATCACGCTGTCGGTATATCTCAGGTAGTGCCTGCCACGGCGCACCGGATCAATAACGTGATGTTTGAACACATCCAGGTGCTCCCCGGTCAGGGCAGCAAGGTAGGAAGCCAGTGGCTCTGGCACCAGGTCACTAAACGACAATTGACTATTAATAAGCTGCTGCCACAGCTTCATAGCAAAACTGTCGTTTACAGGCGGCATCAAATCGCTGTAGCGCTCCCTCTCCCTGATTTTCTCTTCTGTCAGTATTCGCGAGGAACCACTGTCTGCTAAAGCACAAATCGAAAAAACCAGCACCAGCCAAGGCCAGTAAGACATACTGTGAAACAGAGTGCACCACCTCATCGTCAGCCCCAGCCAACCCGACGTTATCTACCAGACAACCGGTGATGCCATTTGTTCCATTTCGCCAGTGGCGCTCCAGCCCGGATATTTCATAAACATGCTCCCGCTCTCGCTTGTCCTTTGTCGCTCTAAGGGAGTTTTGCTCGGTCGACCGTACTCCCCGGTACGGCGCTCCCTCACAAAATCCCTTAGAGCGACAAAGTCCTGCGCGAGATTCGGGGAAGTTTATGAAATATTCGGGTTAAATGATTTTTTTGCGATAAAAAATGAAATTGTTTATATCAGAAAAGTTTTTCACTGTTATAACACTGTGCAACGCATACACCGATGTTTCTCGAAAAAGCGAACAATCGCCAGAAAACAGGTACTTGTACGAAAATACTACAATACACAGCCCACAAACCGGTGACAAAGTGCGCCAGCATCTTTAGAATTCCCCACCCTTGGGAGCTGTTAATGCTTCATGGCGAGCAGGTATCTGCGAAGCTTGGCAAAGCAAATACCGATTGCCATGCAAAACAGCGAAATGTGACCGCTTTGCCGTGCAACAACAATCAGGCTCCGCTGAGCTCGTGCAGGGTGTAAGCATCGCATCTGCCGGCGTTGCTCATGATGGTGGGCATCGGGCACATACTCGCTGCTTAGGCAAGTTAAAGACGACAATAATTGTTTAAGCTCAATGCCCAACTAAAAAACAGTTGTACAACTCTGCTCGCCACTGGACATTTGCTTGAACACCGTTGGCTAGAGACATACCATTTCAACCG
>JAQFVO010000540.1 GCA_027942505.1 Endozoicomonas sp.
AGACTGTTCCTGTTGCTCAGGGAGTTCAACTATCACCGTCTGGATTGTGAGAGTCGAAAAGTCGACCGTGAGTTTATTCAGGAAAAACTGCAGCTGTGTCGCAAAGCCTACGATGCACAGTGGAAGTTGAGTAACTACCATCGGGAAATGGGTACCCTTGAGCTGGCCAAGTGGTGTTTTATGGCTGGAGAGCATGAAGCCGGCGTCACCCGCCTGGTGGGTGTCTGTTTCAAGCTTCGTAATCTGAGCTGGAAAAAGGCTGACTTGTTGGTCAAGAACGGCGCGTACCAGGCAGCTGTCGATGAGTATCGCCATATCAGGGCATTGATTACCAATTCGGATGCGGCCGACCCGCGCAAACTTGATGGCATCGATGACCGCATTGCCGTGACTCAAATGCAGCAGTATCGGGCCGGGCATAATATTGACCAGCTGATCAGTGCGTACCGACTCTCCGTTGACGTGCTCGGACGCTGTGACAGTCGCGACCGGGTACGTTTTGAGGGGGGGCTTGCTCGCATCGTTAATGCCATGAAAAAGAGCGGTCTGAGGTTTGATGACTATGCTGAGCAGACGAAGGTACTTGGCTATCTGGTCAAGGATGGCCATGGCATCAAAAGCTGGGATCATTTTGCCAACCTGCTATACATTCGTCACAAACTGGGTCTGACCGATGCCGGCTCGGTTGACAAAGTGGCTGAGCAGGTTAACGGAGGACGTCCGTTTTTTCTCGGACAGGACAAAATGTCCTAGAATTTGGTGTGTTTTGTCAATGGCGCGCCAAGGCTTGGGCAGGGAACTAAACCGAAGCTCCGGGTATCCAATGAGGGGAGTGGTCGTGGGTTTGATCGCGAGTCTGCTGTCTGACCAGTCACTCCCTGGCGAGTGGGTGTCGCGAAAGGCTCTGAAAAGAATGGAACCACGAAGAGCACGAAGAGCACGAAGAAGAGCTTTTTTTTCCCTTGTGGCCTTCGTGGTTCAAGACTTTTATGCTTTTTGTGACACCCTCGCGATAGGATGTCGCAAAAGGTCCTCTTGGGTCCATTCCTCACCGCACATCCCTGAGGATGTTGAAAGG
>JAQFVO010000758.1 GCA_027942505.1 Endozoicomonas sp.
GACAATCATGCGAAAGAAAAAGTGGATTTTTTACTGCAACGCCTGATGGCCCTGCCTCCGCAAAGCGAAGAGGCCCCGGCCACCCTCCGTCAGGCCTGGCAGATTATTGAGAGTACCCCATTGGATGATGAGCAGTGCCGGTACCAGTGTTGCATCCTGAAATTTCTGTCCATGCGCCTGTCTGAACATCCCGTGCCCCTTGACCAGGTCTGGCAGTCGATCAAAGGGCTGCGCCAGACCATGAGCCATCTGCGTTTACACTTTTTCTTCATGGCTCACTGCTACAGCCAACGTTTAACACTGGACGGTCACCTCGTGACCGCTCAGGACGTGACGCAGTGCCTGAAGAAACTACCAGTGTGCAACCTGCGTCAAGCTCTGGAGCGCTGGTTTGACAGGCTCATGAAGGAACGCCTGGCGGTAGACTTCCTCGGTAAGCTAATCCCTGCCGGGTCAGGCTTCCATTCCATCAGTCTCAACCCTGCCCAACCCAGGCGGGCCAAAAGGCTTGAGGTGAATATGGACGACTTGCTCCGGGGCGCCCCTTCTCCGGGCAAAGTGGTGGAGTATCACAATGACCCGCCCCAGATTGACCCGGCGCTGGTGAATCAGCCAACTCGCACAACGCTCTCTGTTATACAGAGCATCGGCCAACTGCGTATCACCGGCTCATTTTCCCGCTGCCTGCAAGGCATTGGCTCATCGTTCAACGATATCGATCTGCTCGGTTCCCGCGCAGCAATCGACCAGTTGATCCGCCAGCTGAGCAGCGAGTTCCATAATCAGGAGCACAGCGATAGTGACCTTGCCTGCCAGGTGTTTGCCCAACGGTTGCCGGGCTGTACCGAACTGGGTTTGCCCCCGGCCTACTCCATTACCCTGAACGAAGGCGACCTGGGCGAGAGAGCAATCACGATTCAGGCCAACGTCTACTCATCCGAAATGCTGGCAACCCTTGAACGTTGTGAACTGAAGCTGCCCTGGGAAGGTGCGAGCGCAGTCTGCCTGCCATTTGTTGCCGAGGCACAACTGTTGAGCAATAACCTGGGGTTCCTGGTCAAACAACTGCCCTCACTGACCAGGCAGCTCCTGGGTGGGTCATTTTTTAGCATCCCGCGCACCATTGTCTTTAATTACCCGCAAAACCCTGATGAGTCCATCTTCGCCCTGTTGATGCGCTGCCTGATGTCGGTCAACAAGGCCATGCAGTTCATTGACCTGCTCGGTAAAACGAACAATCAGACCATGCAGCACCAGCTCAAAGCCTCCTGCGACAAACTGCTCACCGCGGTACAAGTCCATCACCACTGCCGGCCTTTGGCGGCGGCACTGAAAAAGTGGACCTCCTGGCAACCGCCAGACAACCATTACGTGCGCCAGAAATGTGATTTTATCCGCGACATACTCAGTCTTATTGACAGCACGGCGGAACTGCCCTGATTCTGGCCTGTCCACAAGAGCTGCTCTGGTTGACATAAAGGTTTCACTCTGAAAGTTTCTGCCCCCCTCAGCAGCGCAGTCATTCCCGGGGAGACTGCCTGCTCACCCCCAACAAGGCCACGCAATTGTGCCCTGTTCTGAGCGAGCACAAAGGGACCAGGGACGGCTCCAAGACCGCAGCACTGGCTATGGTGCAGAACCTTGGCCGCGACCGGGAGCCGTTGGTGACAGCTCTTAATCAGTGGTTGTCTGCCGCGCACGAATTCAGCCAGATGCAGGCTTTTGTCGGCAGGCTACCGGTAAATCCTGCGGAACATTTCTGGCCGACATCGGTCGAACGATCACCATGCAGCCCTACGTCTGAGGCATCTTCCTGAAAGCAACGACTCCCGCACGGTTTGCCCCGTCACCTACGGATGAGAAAGTGCCGGACACGCTGTGTTACTCGTTGAGATCCGGCTCTTGCGTGAATAGCAAGCGTACCGCCATCTGTGGCCTGCTGGCAGTAGTAAGCAATGCGGCACAACGGTTCCAGCCACTCGAGAACGTCTAAATCATTTAGCAAGATTTCCACTGGGGGAATGCCCTGAAGCCCGAAGCATCCGGTTACCGACAACAACATGCCAGGCCGGCTATCAATGGTGAAGTCCTGGAAAACGCCTTCTGGGACAAGAAACCCGTCTGTGGGCGACCGGTAACGACCGCTGATGTGTTCAAGGCATACAGAAGTGAGACGAACTCACTGCGCTCCGGTTATTTCTCTCAAAAACTCTACCTCAGGCAGGTGCCCCACCAGGGTCAGCAGATGACGGTGGAAGATGTCATTACCGAATTCAACCGCAAGCGAGATCTTCAATCCCGCTGTTGCTACGCTGTGGCACGGATCAAAGCGGAGTGTTGCCTCAAGGGGATTGCAATAAATGGCAAGCCAGTAAGTGCTGATGAGGCGGCAGACAGTTTTCCTGACACGCCACCGGGCAAGCTCGCCCTGAACCGATTTCGTGAAGACTGCTGGCTGGAAAAAATCCCCGTCCACGGCCAACTGGTCACTGCTGATTTAGTGGCCAAAAACTACATGGCCGTTGATGCCAAACTGGAGCTGACCCGGTTTCGTGAAGTGTGCTGCCTGAAAAAGATCCTTATCCGGGGCCGAAGAGTCAGCACTGAGTCAGTGGTCAATGGCTACCGGGCCATCAATGCCCGACAGGAGCTGGCCCGATTCAAACAGAACTGCTGTTTTGATGCTCTGCCCATCAATGGCCAGCAGGTTTCCCCAAAAGAGGTGATCAGTCTCTTTCAGGCGGCTGGTGACAAGCTTGGGCTTGCCTGCTTCCGGCGCGAATGTTGCCTTTTAGAGCTCCCCATAGCTGGCCAGCCGGTAACGCCGGAGTCAGTGGTCAAATCTTTTCAGGCTCTTGGTGCCAGGCTCGAAGAGGCACGCTTCCTGGATATGTGTTACTGGAAAGGCGTGAACATAGGGTGTCAGCCACTCTCAGCAGATCAAGTGGCAAAGAGTTTACAGGCCGCGAATGCTCACCTGGAACTGGCGCGTTTTAAAGCCTCGTGTTGTCTGGAAGGCCGGCCGTTGCGTAATCACCCGGTCACACCAGAGATGGTGGTTGACAGCTTTCCAACCAATTACAAGGGCAAACTTGGACTAGGTCATTTCAAGGTCAGCTGCTGCCTGAATGGTTTACGTATACACGGTCGGCCAATCAGTCCCGAAGAGGTCTTAGGGCATTTTTCCGGGTATCAACTGGACAAAATGGCCAGCAACCACTTTATCGAGGAGTGTTTCTTGCGCGGTATTTCGGTGAATGGACGACAGGTAACCGCTGAGTCGGTGCTGAGCGGCTTCCCCGACACCTCGGACGGCAGGTTGAGCCGGGCTCACTTTCGGGAAATCTGCTGCCTGCAAGGGCTGCGTATCTCCGGTCACCTGGTGACACCAGAGTCCGTAATCAAAAACTTTCCAGATAGTCTCAGGGGCCTTATTGGCCTGAACCGATTTAAAGAAAAGTGCATCCTCAGAGGCTTGTTACTGTCTGGCCGGACTGTCAGCACGCAGGAAGTACTGAACGGTTATCCCAACACGCCGATGGGTAAACTGGCTGCCGGGCGCTTCCTGGAAAACTGCCTCTTCAGAGACCTGACCCTGCGCGGCCAGACGGTGACCGCACAGAGAGTGTTTCAAGCCCTCGACAAGCACCCTCTGGCCAAAGCCTGTTTTCAAGCTGAGTGCTGTCTGCGCTCTGTGCCTCTGCATGGCCGTCTGGTGACCACCGATGAGGCAGTGGCAGCTTATCCCAACAATCTCAATGGTCAAAAGCAGCTGATACATTTCAAACGGCAGTGCTGTCTGAACAACTTGCCACTGGCCGGAAAGCTTCTTCAGCCAGAACAGGTGGTGCATTTAATGGAACAAAAGAGCCTGTTACTGGAGAAGGCCTGTTTCCTGACTGAACTGGCATTGCAGGCCAGAATGTTCAACGGTAACTTCCTGAGCAATGACCAGGTACTTGGCGCATTTGACCAGCTGAAGGGAAATTATGTCATCAAAAAGGTCTATTTCCTGATACAACGACTGATTGCCCTGCCAGGGGAGGACTATAACCAGAAGCGTCAGGCAACCTTTGAGCAAGCGTGGCAGATTTTGGCAGACATCCCAATCAAAGACGACAAGTACTCTTACCAACGATGTGTCATGCTGTTTCTGGCCATGAAATACGCCCTGTCAGTGACAAGCCTGGCGATTACCCCGGAGTTGGTATGGCAGTCGATCAGGGCACTGAGAGATTCGTTCTGCAACTTACGCTTGCGGTTTTATTTCCTGGCCGACTGCCGCTGCACTGGCACGGCTCTCAATGGTCAGCGTGTGAGTAAACAGCAGGTACTGGATTGCCTGGAAAAATTCCCGCCAAGCCGGTTGCGTGGCGCCCTTGGCTACTGGTTTGAAGAGCTGCTGGGTCGATCAGGAAAATCAGACGTCCTGCATCATATGCTGCCAAAAGAGGTTAAGCCACGGGGGACGAAGCAAGGAAAACGCACTGATGTGCACACCGAGGATCGCCTCGCTGAGGGTCACAGTAAGGCGGTTGAGCATCTTGATAACCCTGTCGAGCCGGGACCGATCAACAGACAGACGCGAAAAGTTCTGAATATTGTCCGGGACATCAGTGGACTATGCCTTACCGGTTCTTTCTCGCGCTGGCTGCAAGGCGTTGGTTCGTCGTTCCATGACATCAACATTATGGCCTCACGGGAGGCCATCAGCACCATGATCGCTCGCCTGACCTCTGCGCTGGGCAATCAGGAACAAACGTATGAAATTTCCTGCAAGGTACTCGCCTGCGAGGCTCCTGGCTGCCCGCAACTTCGTCTGAACCCGATGTTTACCATCACGGTGAGCGAGGGAGACCTTGGCCAGAAAGTGTCAGTGCTCAAGGCCAGCGCCTACCCACCAGAAACCATCTTTGCCCTGAATACCACCACGGCCACAATCCCGGGCGAACAGGGCACCATTAATTGTCTGACAGTTGTTGCCGAGATTGAGCAACTCAACAATACCCTGAAATACCTGGCCGATCAGCTAGATGACCTGACGGCACAACTGTTGCACGGACCAGGCTTTGCCATCCCGCGCACAATTTTGTTCAACTGCCCGCAACACCCCCTGGATCGGGTCTTTGGTCTGTTAATGCGCTGCCTGCTCTCGCTGAACAAGGCAAAGCAGTTCTCAGCTTTCGCGGCATGCAGCGCCTCTGCGGAGCTCATGACAGAACTTCAGGCCCGGGCAAGGTGCCTGCATGCAAGGCTGCTTGGCCACAGCCATCGGGAGCCGTTTATAGCTACGTTAAACCGCTGGTTATCCGAACCTTCTCCTGAGGACACCTACCTGGACAGTAAAAGCGACTTCATTCGAGACCTGCTGGCAATGATCAGCAACCCTGCGGAACTGTTTTAGGTACTAAAAGTCAAAGTTCTCTCTCAGCATTGATCGAGGGTATACCCTGAAGGCCGTCGCACCCAAAAACCGCCGACACAATACCAGGCAAGCCAATACCTCTCCACTGGCATTAATGGACGGCAAGGCCCTGGAAGACGCCTTCTGGGACCGTAGGCGTGTGGGTGGGCGGGAGGTAACGACCACTGACGTGTTCAAAGCCTACGACAGGGAGCAATGCTCCGTGCGCTGTGGCCATTTCTTTAAAAAACTCTACCTCAGGCAGGTACGCCACCAGGGTGAGCCGATGACGGCGGAAAAGGTTATTGCCGAATTCAACCGCAAGCACGATCTTGAGTCCAAATGCAGCTATGCGGTGGCGCGCTTCAGGGGGGAGTGTTGCATCAAGAAGATTTCACTGTACGGCCGACCGGTGAATGCCAGTGAGGTGGCAGACAGTTTTCCTGGCAACAAAGAAGGCAAACTGGGCCTGGCGCGATTTCGTGAAGACTGTTGCCTGAAAAACATCCCCATACACGGCCGGCCGGTCAGTCCCGAGTCAGTGGTCAATGACTTCAAGGCCATCAATGCCCAACTGGAGCTGGCCCGGTTCAAAGCAGCCTGCCTGTTTAAGTCCCTGGCCATTAATGGTCAGCAAGTTTCCCGGCAGGAGGTGATCGACCTCTTTCAGGCCACCGGAGCTCGCCTGGAGCTGGCTCGCTTTAAAGAAGATTGTTATCAGAAAAAGATCATACCAGATGACCGGCCGGTGCCACCGGAAGAGATCATCGACGACCTTGTCGCCCTGAAAGCTGACATGGAGCTAGCCCATTTCAAAGCCTTCTGCTGCCTTGAAGGCGTGGCACCCCATGGCCAGCCGGTGTCCGTGCAGGAAGTGGTTGATGCTTTTCAGGCCCGGGGGGCACAGCTGGACCTTGCCCACTTCAAGGCTAAATGTGTCCTGGAGGGGGTACTTGTTGACGGTCGGCCAATTTCTGTGCGAAGCGTGGTCAACAGCTTTCCGACCACACGCAATGGCCGACTGGGACTTACTAATTTCAAGGCCGACTGTCACCTGGCAGGTCTGCTGCTTGATGGTCAGCCCATCGCCACCGAGGGGGTAGTCGCCAACTATCAGGCCATCGGTGCCACCCTGGAGCTGGCCCTCTTCAAAGCAGCCTGTTGCGAGCGCTACGAAACCCTTGACGGTCGGCTGATTACCCCGGATGAGGTGGTCAGGGACTTCCAGCGCGCCGGTGCTGCACTGGAGCTGGCGCGCTTCAAAAGTACCTGCTGCCTGCTGGCCCTGCCCATTGCCGGTCACCCCGTAACTCACGAGGAGGTGGCAGACAGCTACAAAGCCATTGGAGCCAGGCGCGAACTGGCGCGCTTTCGCCAGACCTGCTTTGAGAGTAATCGGACGCTGTACGGTGCACAGATCTCCCCGGAGTCCCTGATGGCCGACTTGCAGAGCCATCGGCAACAGGTCGCCGTTGCCAACCTCAAGGCAAAGTGCTGCCTTGAGGGACGACGCGTGCATGGACGGGGGGTATCACCGGAGGCAGTCATCAAAGCCTTTCCCAAAGGCAAGTCGGGCAAAATTCAGCTGGCGCTTTTTCTTGAAGAGTGCTGCCTGCGCGGTCTTTACATACACCACCAGCCGGTCTCCCCGGCATGGGTGCTGGAAACCTTCCGTGTTGCCAAGGCCAACAAAAACAGCATGGGCCGGTTTAAAGAGCACTGCTGTGCCAGGGGACTGCTCCTGAATGGTCAGCTGGTCAGCCCGGAACTGGTGCTCAACAGCTTTGGCAATGACTATAAGGGCATCCTGTGTATCGCCCGTTTCAAGGAGCTGTGTTACTTCCGGGGCTTCCAGCTCCATGGCCGACTGGTAGCACCCGAGGCGGTGATAAACAGCTTTCCGGATAGTCTGGGAGGCAGACTCTGCGTCGGCCGCTTTATGGAACGGTGCTGCCTGCGAGGCTTCCCCCTGTACGGTAAGGCGGTGACGCCCGAAGCTGTGGTGGATGCCCTGGAAAAATCCCGTTCCCTGATCGCTCAGGCCTGTTTTCGCGCTGAGTGCTGCCTGAACAAGCTGCGTCTGCACGGCAAACTGCTCAACCCGGACGAGGTGGTTGCCTCCTATCCTCCCGGTGGCCAACAGCAAAAAACCTATTTCAAGCAGCAGTGCTGCCTCAAGGGCGTGAAACTCGATGGCAGGAGTGCCGCCGGAAGACGTGGTACGCGACTATGAGCGGGAGAATCAGTTGCTGGAAAAGGCAGTTTTTCTCTCTGAGCTGGCCCTGCGGGCGCGACAATTCAATGGCAAAGAGCTCACCCCGGATGAGGTGCTGGATGCTTTCAGCCCGCTGCCGGGGGACTGCAGCAGCCGCAAGGTGGAGTTTCTGATCCAGCGGCTGGTGGCGCTCTTGGCCGATCCGCAAAAGGCTGTCGCCATCTTTGAGCGGGCCTGGCAGATCATCAATAATGCTGTGGTGCTCGATGAACAGCTGCGCTACCAGCGCTGCACACTGCTGTTCCTGGCGTTAAGCGCCGAGCTGCCGGTGAACCAGGAGATCACTACGGCACGAGTATGGCGGTCGATCAAAGCGCTTCGGCAGTCATTTTCCAGCACTCGCCTGCGCTTTTACTTTCTGGTGCACTGCTTCGCTTGCGACGTTCGCCTTGATCGGCAGCCGGTGATCGAACGGGACATACTTGACTGTCTGGGGGAATTGCCGGTCAGCAAGTTGCGCTCCGCGTTGCGTCACTGGTTTGATGAAAACTACCGATACACCAGCAGGTCTGGGCCAATCACCGGCAGGTCAGCGACGGCAAACGTGATCAGACGACCAAAAAAGGTTGATGTTTACATTGATAAACTCGACTCCGGCCCATTCCCCGCCAAAGTGGTGGAGTATTACCCCGAGACACCTGTCTTGAAGCTTGATGACCAGACCGAAAAAGTCCTGAGCATCGTGCAATCGGTCAAGGGGCTGTGCATCACCGGCTCCTTCGCCCGCTGTCTGCAAGGCCTTGGTTCCTCCTTTAACGACATCGATCTGATTGGCACTGAGGACGCCATCAGCACTCTGATCACGCAGTTATCGAGCCAGCTGGATTACCGGGAAACGGGCGCAGAAAT
>JAQFVO010000776.1 GCA_027942505.1 Endozoicomonas sp.
GGTCTGTACGCCCCATATGCATCCCGGTCGTTACGATAACGATATCAACACCATTGCACCCGCCTTTGATGTGCTGGCTGGCCACGTTCAACAAGCCGGTATTGGTGTGCAACTGGCCATGGGGGCGGAGGTTCGCTTTGGCGATGAACTGATGTTTCAGCTGAGAGAGAAGCTGATCCCGATGATTGGTAAGTGGGATGGATACGACTGTCTGTTGTTGGAAATGCCCCATGCCAATATTCCAATGGGGATTGAACATATGCTGGAGTGGCTGGATCGACAGCAGGTGCGGGTGGTGATTGCTCACCCGGAACGGAATAAAGAGCTGATGGCTTACCCGGAACGGATCTTCCCTCTGGCAGAGCGGGGCGCATTGTTTCAGGTGACTGCCGCTTGTATTCCCGGATTTTTTGGTGAGAGGGCTCAGGCTACGGCACGCTGGTTGCTGGACCATGAGCTGGCGCAGTTTGTGGCTTCGGATGCTCACCACTCTGAACGACGACCACCGGCTATGAAGGCGGCGGCACAGGTGCTGGATGAGTGGTATGGGAAAGCTGTTCGGGATCAGTTGACGCTGACCAATCCGGATCTGCTGACCTTTTCGCTTTTTAGTGGCTGATGGATTTTTTTTGAACCACAAAGGCACAAAGACACAAAGGAAAAATCATTTTTTTAGAGCTTTGCTCTTACCAGTCTTTTGCTCTTCTTTGTGACTTTGTGCCTTTGTGGTGAAAAAGCTTTTAAAGGGAATCACCCACGATGTACAAGAGATGGTTGGTAGCCCTGCCAGGCATTGTCCTGCTGGCAGTGGTTTTTAATACGGCATGGAATCTGGTGCAATCGGAAGTCTGGCGTTCCCAAACGGAGGATTTTCTAGGCCACTGGGTAACCGAAGCAAAAGCTGATGCTGGCTTTGCTGTGGATAAAGAAGAGTGGCAGCTCACTTTGACCGGCGCCGATAATTCCCTGAATAATATGCCCAATTCTCCCGACTTACAGGTGATGCGAGCCAAAGTACTGGACTGGGGAGTGGGAAATGGCTGGGCCACCACCGATTCAGGGGAATTTCTGGAACTAAACGCCTGGCAGCAGGCTGCCCTGTTAAGGCCTGCCTGGCCCTATGTCTGGAGCAGTTATGCACAGGCCCGCTCCCAACGTTCTTTAATTGATTCACAGTTGGAACAGGCCCTGGTACGTGCTGACCAACTCGGCCCCTGGGAACAGCAGGTAATGGAAAACGCCACCATCCTTGGCAAGTATTATCGCGGATGGTTAAGCGAACCGGTTCAGAATATTCTCGATAGCAGCCAACAGCGGTTGGCGAAGCTTTATCCACATCGAGCACGGCAGCTGGATAAGCAGTATCCACCCCCTTAACTCCACTTTCTCACACTGAGCGTTTACCAAAACCATCCGGAGTAACGATGGAAATCAATATCAAATGGCACCATCCATTGTCGTTGGTTGATGGTAGTAATGAAGATTTAATTCTTAACATTGAAGATATTTATAATGTTTATGATGGTCCCGGTGTTTATATGTTCTGCCGAAAGTACGGCTTAAGTATACAGCCGTTGTACATTGGCAAATCCAGTAATGTTCAAAACAGAATCCGGAACCATCTGAATTCAGTCAAAATGATGAAAGGCATTCAAAACGCCCGTAAAGGTGAGAAAGTTCTGATTGTTGGCGAGTTTGTAGCCAAAACTAACCAGCAACCAGACAGAGCCATAAGTATTGTTGAAGCATCACTGATCGAACATGCCTTGCTTGAAGGTTGCGAACTGCTCAATGAAGCGGGAACCAAACGGCCTACTCATCAGATCAATTTCAACGGTTTTAAAGCTGCCAAAAATTTTTCTGGCACTTGCCTTGTAGTCAATGCCTAGCTTCCAGCACACCCCCCCCACTAACTTCAGAGCCGAATGTTAATTACCATGCTGAAAAAATGCCTATTCCCCGCCGCCGGTTACGGCACCCGCTTTCTTCCAGCCACCAAAAGCATGCCCAAAGAGATGATGCCGGTGGTCTCCAAACCGCTGATTGAATACGGGGTTGAAGAAGCCCTGGAAGCGAATCTGGCTGATATCTGTATGGTGACGGGCCGGGGCAAGCGTGCCCTGGAAGATCACTTCGATGCCAACTACGAGCTGGAACAACAGATCGCTGGCACCGATAAGGAATCACTGCTCACGGATATACGTCAACTGATTGATAAATGCACTTTTTCCTACACCCGCCAGCGCGAGATGAAGGGGTTGGGCCATGCCATTCTTTCCGGTGAATCCCTGATCGGTGAACAGCCCTTTGGCGTGGTGCTGGCGGATGACCTGTGCATCAACCCGGATGGCCCCAGCGTGCTGGCGCAAATGGCTCAACTCTATAAACAGTTCCGTTGCTCTATTGTGGCGGTGATGGAAGTGCCGGAAAACGAAGTTCATAAATACGGCATAATTGCCGGACTGGCCATTTCCGATGATCTGATCAGAGTAGAGAATATGGTGGAAAAACCCGC
>JAQFVO010000790.1 GCA_027942505.1 Endozoicomonas sp.
ACGTTTGCAGATATGAAGGCCCGGGGTGATGTGCCAGCCGGTATGAGGCTGCATTGGGGTGGGCTGTGGGGGTCCAACGGTTGGGACAAGCCACACTGGGAGCTGGTGGATTGACCTCCTCCCGCCCCTAAAGGAGCGGGATTCCCGTTAGTCACCTAACAGGCTTCCTGTTTCACAGCCCGATGCCTCCAGTGATTAACACCTTTGGTCTTACTCAAGCTCCACAGGCTAACACCGCTAGCCCAGCGGCTTTGATATTAACAGCAGCATTGGTATCCCGATCATGCACAGTTCGACACTCAGGACACTCCCAGCTACGCACAGAAAGGTCGATGCTTTTCAGTGTGTAGCCGCATTTGGAGCACCTTTTGGTCGATGGATACCATTTGTCGATGCTGACCAACGTTCGGCCATACCAGTCTGCTTTGTACTGAAGCTGTCTCAACAGTTCACCCCAACCAACATCGCTTATAGCTTTGGCCAGTTTGGGGTTTTTGATCATGTTCTTCACCTGGAGCGACTCAACACTGATTACTTGGTTTTCGTGGATCAATGCGGTTGTCAGCTTATGCAGGAAGTCCTTGCGACTGTCTGCAATTTTGGCGTGAACTCTGGCCACCTTCAGTTTTGCTTTGCAGAAGTTTGCCGAACCTTTCTGTTTCTTGCTCAGACGACGCTGGTACTTTGCCAGCCTTATCTGATTTTTGTAGGTATGTCTTGGGTTGCTGGATTTCCAGCCGGTAGAGGTGACAACGGCATCCTTGATACCGAGATCAATTCCGATTGTGCTCGACGAAACAGGCAACTTTCCAACATCGGCATCGCAAAGCAGGGAGACAAAGTAACGACCGGCACAATCTTTGGAGACTGTCACGGTTGTTGGCTTGCCTGGAATTTCCCTGCTCCAGCGAATGTTCAACGACTCCTTGTGCTTTGCCAGCGTCAACTGACCATTGACCCACTTGAAAGCAGAGCGAGTGTATTCAGCACTCTGAACAGCGCGTTTCTTCTTGAATGTCGGGTATTTTGCCTTGCCATCCCAGAAGTTTTTAAATGCTGTTTGCAGGTGTCGCAGTGTTTGCTGCGTGGGTACGCAAGAGATTTCGTTGAGCCAGAAATACTCTGGGCTTTTCTTCAGAGCAGTGAGAGCACCGGAAGATTCGTGATAGCCAATGCGCTTTTGCTCGTTGTACCAAGCATCAGACCTGAGTCGCAAAGCCCAGTTATAGACAAAACGTACACAGCCGAACGTGTGAGCAAGTTGTCGCTCCTGTTCGGCAGTAGGGTAAAACCTGAATTTGTACGCTTTCTTAATCATGCTCACAAAATACCGTGTTTTTGTGTGACATCAAAGACCGCAGCCAGCCTTATCAGGCTGGTCGCTATCCCTCCCAGCACTAAAAGTACTGGGTTTCCCGCGAGGTTTCGATGAAGGAACTGACTCTTTGTCACAAGGCGGTTCGTGTTGATGCTGATGGTTTGATCAGCCTGACTGATATGTGGAAGGCAAGCGGTGGTAATGCGGATGATAAGCCTGCCTTGTTTCTTCGAAGCGCAAAGGTAAAAGCCTACATCGCTGCGCTGGAAGGCAAGGTACAAAAATGCACTTTGAGAAAAAAACGTGGCGGCACAGAGGCGGGAACATGGGCTGAAAAACTGATCGCATATAAGTACGCAGGATGGATCAATCCAGAGTTTGAGGTTGGTGCTTACATGGTTTTGGACGCCTATTTTTCTGGTCAGCTAGTTCCTGCCCAATCCGCAATGCAGCAGTTGATTAATGCCCAGGCTGCAATGCTTGATTATACCCGTTACAGCAGCTTTCACGGCAGAGGCCTGAACCAGTGCCGGGGCAGGAGGCAAGAGCTTCAAGAGCAAATCGATTCCGCAATGAGTAAATGTCAACTGAGGCTGAGCGTATGAACTGGCAGGGAGTTAAGGACTGGCAGGGAGTTAAGGAGTTGATTGGCAAGGCCGCACCACTGGTGGGTACCGCTCTGGCAGGCCCAGCCGGTGGC
>JAQFVO010000835.1 GCA_027942505.1 Endozoicomonas sp.
ACCGAAGCCAATCTGGAGACAAGCCCGGGCTATCCTGTATTTCAGGCAGGATCGGCAATCTCACTGGATGCTGATGGCACAGATCCAATTGACCCAGAAACCCTCACCTTTACCGTTACAGCTGCTGATCTCAATGGCGTGATTACCTCCCTTGGCAGTCCGGTCGAGTTCATGGTTAACGGCAATATGGTCCAGGGTAGTGTCACTGAAAATGGTGTCACCACCGAGATTCTGAACCTGACCCTGCGCTTTGCCGATACCGGCAGAAGCAGTCTGGCAGTCAGACTGGCTGGTGAGCTGGCACGCCCTCTTGATCATCTTGCCGGTAAGATGGACAACAGCCATGTAAGCGTTGATGGTGAGCGCATAGTATTGAATCTGCCGTTTACTTACCAGGATATCGATGGCTCTCAAGCCAAGAGTGACGGCCTGGCGGTAACAGAAATTTTTGATGGTATTTTGCCTGCTCTGATCAACCCCATTAAGCTCAATATGGTGGAAAAGAATTTGCCGGTCAGTGACAGCGGTACAATTACAGCAGTGCCGAACTCGGATCAGATCGTTCCCGAGAGCTGGGCTTTTACTGACGACCAACCGGGGCTTACCGGTCTTTTCGCCAACGATATCCCTCTGGAGATTGGCATTAACGGGCAGGCCTTGAGTCTCTACACCGCAGGTAATGAAAACAGTCCGATATTAACCATGGAGCTGAACAACCTCCCTCATCAATCCACCAAAACCTCTCTCAGTTACACAGCTACTTTGCATCAGGCCATGAACCAGAATAAAGGCACCTGGCCACTGTCCATCCAGGTCATGGTCACTGATTCAGACGGAGATATCACCGAAGATCAAATTCTGGTCAGCATAACAGATAAAAATACACTTTCATTGTTGTTGGATGTTGACGAACTCAGTATGAAGGAGCCCAAATTTCAAGGATCTGAAGTTTCGGAACAGGTCGGTATGCAGATCAATGCGGATACCGATGCGGTCACCCATGTCTATTTCATAAAGCCAAATGCCAACAGTAATGGTTACGCCATTGACGACGATGGCAATGTCTTGACCGCCGATGGGCTGCCCATAC
>JAQFVO010000849.1 GCA_027942505.1 Endozoicomonas sp.
ACTTCCCAGATATTCGGTTTCTGAGTTGAGACTAATTGCCCGAAGGAATAACTTTCCCTCCTTTACCGCCTGGTATATCAACTGTTTCTGCTGTTCTCTGGCCTCTGGTCCGGGGCAGACAGGGGAGTCAACGCACTTGCAAGCCACCAGGGGGGAATTTTGATGGTTTTGTGGTATGAGCTCTGACGTGTTCAAACCACCGTTTGTGGATTGGTAAATCATTCAAAACACCTGGAACTTTGAATTTTTATGTTACTGATAACGTGAGGCAGCCGTCTGTATTAAGCAGAGCTTTGTGCTTAATTTTCTGTCCTGGGAACGCCAAAAAATGACCCACAGATTTTACTGACAAGGCATTAAAATATCATTCAGCTGCACCCTGACACACCATCCTTGCTGCCAGTTGATAAAGCAACGTAAAGGAAAAACAGAGTACTATCAGGTCAGGATGAAGACTACACCCTTTCAACACCTTGTTGGACAAGTCAGGAGTTAAAAAGTTTTTCCTGTCTGACAGTCCGCCTGAGACAACCCGCACTTGCCAGCCAGTCCGGGAAAAGATTATCAACGGATCAACCCAAAAAACCGCCTTGCCAGAACCGTCACCAGCCAGGCGGGCAGAAGCAGCACGACCACCGCCAGCAATATGGCCAGGGGTAAAGGCACATGGAAATAGTTAAAGACAAAAGCTACTGAGCTTACCGCCTCAACAACATCAAGGCTTAATGGCTGATTCTGCGCTTTGGACGATGCGTTAATCACCAACACTTCCGCAACGATCACCCAGCAGAAAATGGTGCTATTGATGATCAGATGTTTTTTCATTGACACTACTACCTGCTGGCCAAAAGGGGGACGAATCCTCGTATCAGGGTAGACATTAAGGAGTGATGAAGCACCGAGGGAGGCGAAATGGTCGAAAAAACTAACCACCTGTCATCCTCGCGAAGGGTCTTGCAAAAGGCTCTGAAAAGATGGGAACCACGAAGAGCACAAAGAAGAGCTTTTCTTTTCCTTTGTGTCCTTCGTGTTCTTCGTGGTTCAGGGCTTTTTTGCTTTTTGCGACAACCTCCACGGCGGTTTCGCTCTTTAAGCGAAGATATTTCCAGATCCTCAGGAGGCTGTTTCTGGTTCATTGCGGGGCCGTTTTTTTGCATGGATGCATCATTCAGGTCAATGGGACCGGGGTAAAAAAAGCCTGTGGCCTGACGGCAGGCACAAAGTTAGGGATGTTCTGATGTCGCCAACAGGTCCGCTGCCTTGACTCGCCTTCTTTCATTCGCAAACCAGGTAAGCAATGGCTTGGTTGGTACTCCCAACTCTCTGGCTATTCCGCAGGCCTCAAATCGGCCGATGTAGGGATCTATGTCAAACCTGTGGCGTATAACCTTTAATTGTTCAGCATTGAAGATTAGTCTCTTCCGTACCTTCCGTGCGCCCCCACTTACTTTGGTTGCGTTCTTAGTGGTGGGTCGTCTGCCGTCAGCTTTGGCGGCCGTGCCATCACGGAGTGATTCGCCGACGTCATTAGCTTCGACCTCAGTTTCTAGATTATTGACAGCAGTCTGATCGACACTGGCAGCTTGATCGGGGGCTGGAATTGGGGAGTTGGCAGGGGTCAACGGTTCGATCCGGGTGGATGGGTCGGCAGGGGCTTCACGGGCTGTGTCCACTGGATACATCTGCGGCCTCAAGCCTGAGACCGGATTGACAGACCAGACAACCCCAGATGGCTGATGACAATGCAAGCACCGCGTATCAAGCGGATTGCCATAGGGCGAAGGATAATAATGGTTGAAGTAGCCAGACGGTTGAGGTTGGGACATTTCCACCACGCGAAAAGCGGACAATCTTTGCAGTGCTGCGCTTGCCGATCCTGGCGCTGCTCTTATGACGGGAGGGGAGACACAATTCCCGGGAGCCGCAGGGCGAAATGGCAACATTACGAGGAGCCTCTGGCTGTGTTATGGATTGCTTTATCTAGTCCAGAAAATCAGCTTTGTCACTTCTGACTTGATTGGTATTGCCTTCAGCCTGCGCAAGTAATACACACCTCCCAAATGAAATGGCTCACCAGGAGGTCATCATGTCAGATAACGGGCAGGCGCAATACAACCCGTAATTATGGCGGTGAAATCCATCTGGACAACACCGCAGCCTGGTTAAAAGTAGCGCCGAAGTACCTCGAACCAGTAGATCAAAGTCGACAGTCTGGTATTAGCTACTGTCGTTGGACAGAATCATTCTGGCAGGTATTCGCTGAAGTCAGCAACAGATGGTGTTTTTACCTTTCCGTCAGGACCTAGCTCAAAGCAGCTAAAGCGGGTGGTCAGCTCTCTGACTCTCTTTTCCAACTCGCCCATTTTGTGTTGCTCACTCTGGCTGCGAAAGCTGATGCTGTCGTACTCACTTTCCAGCGGTCCCACTTTGGGCAACAACACCGGCCCATAACTGGGAAACTTGGCCACTATCCGCTCAACACCTCTCATCTCTGTTTCATCGAGGTAGGGAAGCAGAGAGTTAAGAAAGCGTTCTTTTGAGGCCCTGGAGAAGTCTTTACGTTCAATAAAATTGGACACATCCTGACCAAGTTGGTAGCTGCCTCTACGTCTTGTGTTGGAGAGAGTCTCTTCGAAGGTGGGCGATCTGAATGGTGATTCCAGGTAGTTGAATACTTGGCTGAGATAGCCTTTCAGTTCACCGGAAACGCCCGTGATGACCAGATCATAAAGCTGTTTTTCCTCGTTGTAGGCGTCTTCAGCCAAGAGTCGGTTACTCTCTTTCTCAGCCAGCATCTCCTCTTTGCGGATGATAAGCTCATTTTTATTAGCCTGAATCGAGCTTTTGTACTGCTGAATGGATTTGAAATCACCCTCTACCTGGTGAATCAACCCATTCATGATGCCTCGGACAGCAGCCGCGGTGCGTGGTTTCATGCCCCCCTGATAGGCGGAATGAACAAGCCAGATCGCTCCGGCAAAACCGAGAGTAGCACCCAGGGCGGCACTGAGATAAAGCGAGGATCCGGGGAAAGCACAATCCAGTTGGATAATGGTACGATCAAAAATGGAGTCACCACTGGTGGCCAGTCCCGGCAGATAGGCGGTCATCAGACATGAGCTTACTGCGCCCCCTGCACAAGATGCCGCTACGGTCGCAGTGGCATTGACCAGTCTGCATTTTGTACCCTCTTTCGGGTCATAGTAATAAAAGGTCTTTTGCAGCCGGGGATTTTTTGGCTTGGTCTGCTGGCTGGTAATCTGATCTCCGTACAGGTTACTCGTCCCTGTTGCTGTACAGGACGCGCAGGACTCACACGGCATAGTCGGTTACTCCCTGTTATGGATACTATTTTGGGTAGTTGACCCACTTTTTGGTGAAAGGTTCCATCTTTTATGAGTGCTCAGGTTTTGACGTTTGCCGAACTGTAGAGACGACTCTGATGGCCCGGGAATCAGCCAATCCGGAAAAGCTTTGTTTTTTTGTCAATAAATAAAGAGCTGTTTTTTACGATAACCCTCTGGAGGATCAGATTATTCCCGTTGGCAGGCAATTTCACAGTGGATGGGTTTTAAAAAATGAGTAACTTTAATTCTGGCATTAATACAGGTGGTGGCGTTTTCCACTCTGTTTCGATAAATAGTCCTCAAGCGGGCCAATCGGCAGCCTTTGGGCAAATTGGCATATTTGGTCCGCGAACCGTTATTAGCATCCCCCCGAATAATCACCTCTTAGGACTTTCGCCACCTGGTGCGATACGTGTCCAGATTACAAACCTACCGGTGCAAATCTTCACCACCGTCACCACCACCTACATGCCCACCCCATTGAACCCGCGCTCTGGCCAGATTCTGTTCGACCGGGGCGTGGCAACGCTTATGGAGAAGGGCTATTCCATCTCAGAAGCGGCTGATATGGCCAATACAGGCATGCAGTGGGCACAGACGAACTTTGGTTATGATTACAGCCTGGCTGAGAGTCAGTTTATGGGTTGGATAAATGGTGCACCTCATCGTGCTGATAACGTGTCAACTCCTGATGATGCGGCGACAGCACTGGCTCATGAAGGGCGAGATGAAGAGTTTATGAAAGATGATTTATTAACCGTGGAGCTGCCACCCTCAGAAGATGACGAACATATTTATGCGGAGGTCCCCTCAGAAAAG
>JAQFVO010000886.1 GCA_027942505.1 Endozoicomonas sp.
TCCAGAATGCACTCAAAACCTGAAAACAGTTGCAGGTGATTACCAGGCAGCAGAGGTATGCTCATGCTCTTTTCTGCAAGCGAAAAAATACCATCATGGACAGATATAGGGCTCACAGAGGCACTTCCCCGACTGGTAATTCGCGCAAGATGTTGTGACCACTGAGCATAATCAGGGGAGAGTTCACGCAGTCGTTTTACACGACGAGTGCCTAATCGTGGCGACCCAAAAAGGAGGTAAAGGACAAATCCGGCCACTGGCAGGGCAAACAACAGCACCAACCAGGCCAGCGAAACACCAACCGGCCTGCGGGTCATGACAACCACAACGGCAAAAGCAATGATAGCCGCCAAATAGGCTGCACCAAAAAGCCAGCTATACCAGGTTGTATCCATTGTATTTAGGTTCCGGGATGGGAAGCACAGCGCAAACCTGGCTGGCTTCACCGGGAGAAAAGAAGATGCTTTCCGACAAGATGCCTTTCAATGAAACAAATGTCCATAATTACCCCAGAGTAATTTTACCGTCATGGCCAGAGATACGCTGAGAATCATCGGACGAATCAGTGTCTGACCACGGCTTAATACCATCCTGGAGCCAAGACGGGCACCCAACACCTGACCGAGAATCATCACCAGTCCGTAGCTCCAGACCACTTGCCCGCCAATAATAAAAAACAGCAGTGAAGCAACATTACTGGTGCCATTTAATACCTTGGTGTGTGCGGTGGCATTAGTGATGGAGTAACCGAGCAGCGCAACAAATGCAGCAGCAAAAAATGAACCGGTACCGGGGCCAAAAAATCCGTCATAAAAACCTATACCTGCCCCTGCTGTGCAGGCAAATACCGTTAACGACACCTGTTGTGGTTGTTCTGCCTGCGAAGACAGCTTAGGGGAGAAGAGAAAGTAGAGAACAATACCCATAAGCAGAAACGGGATCATCTGCTCCAGAAACGACGTAGTAATTTTTTGCACCAGAACCGTGCCCAGTGCACTGCCGATGAAGGTCATCAAAATCATCAGGCGCATCTCATGAAGTTTAACCACGCCCCTGGAGACAAAGTAATAACCGGCTGAGAGACTCCCACCCGTTGCCTGAAGTTTATTGGTCGCTAACGCTTGCACTGGCGATAACCCCGCGGCCAGCAGTGCCGGAATGGTGATCAGCCCTCCCCCACCGGCAATGGCATCGACAAAACCGGCCGTCGTGGCCACGGCAAACAGGAAAAGCAGAAGTTCTAGAGTTATGTTCGCGTCCAAGGTCAATCCTTGCTGGGAAAGGGCTAAGATTCAGGGAAGCGTAATAATAAAACGACAGGACAAAAAAATCAGAAAAAGATTATGTGTCGTTTATTTTTTAACAAGGAGAGAAAGAGGCGCAATAAAAAAGCCTTTTTGATTAATCAAAAAGGCTTTTTTATTGCGCCTCTTTCTCTCCTTGTTAAAAAATAAACGACACATAATCTTTTTCTGATTTTTTTGTCCTGTCGTTTTATTATTACGCTTCCCTGAATCTTAGCCCTTTCCCAGCAAGGATTGACCTTGGACGCGAACATAACTCTAGAACTTCTGCTTTTCCTGTTTGCCGTGGCCACGACGGCCGGTTTTGTCGATGCCATTGCCGGTGGGGGAGGGCTGATCACCATTCCGGCACTGCTGGCCGCGGGGTTATCGCCAGTGCAAGCGTTAGCGACCAATAAACTTCAGGCAACGGGTGGGAGTCTCTCAGCCGGTTATTACTTTGTCTCCAGGGGCGTGGTTAAACTTCATGAGATGCGCCTGATGATTTTGATGACCTTCATCGGCAGTGCACTGGGCACGGTTCTGGTGCAAAAAATTACTACGTCGTTTCTGGAGCAGATGATCCCGTTTCTGCTTATGGGTATTGTTCTCTACTTTCTCTTCTCCCCTAAGCTGTCTTCGCAGGCAGAACAACCACAACAGGTGTCGTTAACGGTATTTGCCTGCACAGCAGGGGCAGGTATAGGTTTTTATGACGGATTTTTTGGCCCCGGTACCGGTTCATTTTTTGCTGCTGCATTTGTTGCGCTGCTCGGTTACTCCATCACTAATGCCACCGCACACACCAAGGTATTAAATGGCACCAGTAATGTTGCTTCACTGCTGTTTTTTATTATTGGCGGGCAAGTGGTCTGGAGCTACGGACTGGTGATGATTCTCGGTCAGGTGTTGGGTGCCCGTCTTGGCTCCAGGATGGTATTAAGCCGTGGTCAGACACTGATTCGTCCGATGATTCTCAGCGTATCTCTGGCCATGACGGTAAAATTACTCTGGGGTAATTATGGACATTTGTTTCATTGAAAGGCATCTTGTCGGAAAGCATCTTCTTTTCTCCCGGTGAAGCCAGCCAGGTTTGCGCTGTGCTTCCCATCCCGGAACCTAAATACAATGGATACAACCTGGTATAGCTGGCTTTTTGGTGCAGCCTATTTGGCGGCTATCATTGCTTTTGCCGTTGTGGTTGTCATGACCCGCAGGCCGGTTGGTGTTTCGCTGGCCTGGTTGGTGCTGTTGTTTGCCCTGCCAGTGGCCGGATTTGTCCTTTACCTCCTTTTTGGGTCGCCACGATTAGGCACTCGTCGTGTAAAACGACTGCGTGAACTCTCCCCTGATTATGCTCAGTGGTCACAACATCTTGCGCGAATTACCAGTCGGGGAAGTGCCTCTGTGAGCCCTATATCTGTCCATGATGGTATTTTTTCGCTTGCAGAAAAGAGCATGAGCATACCTCTGCTGCCTGGTAATCACCTGCAACTGTTTTCAGGTTTTGAGTGCATTCTGGA
>JAQFVO010000901.1 GCA_027942505.1 Endozoicomonas sp.
CCATATCTGCAATGGTATGCCAACACCTTTGTCCTGGCGTTCAGCAATATGGCCATCTCCATCATTGTGGTGACCATGACGGCGTTTATCTTCTCCCGCTACCGGTTCAAGGGGAAACGCAATGTCATGATGGGCATTCTGGTGATCCAGATGTTTCCGGCGTTTCTCTCTATCACCGCGATTTATGTTCTGCTGTCCAAGCTGAACCTGATTGACACCTTTACTGGTCTGCTATTTGTCTACGTCACCGGTTCATTACCCTTTATGACCTGGCTGGTGAAGGGCTATTTTGACGCTATTCCGACGTCGCTTGATGAAGCCGCCAAAATAGACGGCGCTGGTCATTTGACTATTTTCTTTGAAATTATTTTACCACTGGCCAAACCGATACTGGTCTTTGTCGGGCTGACCTCATTCACAGCCCCCTGGATGGATTTTATTCTGCCCACACTGATTTTGCGCAGCGAAGAAAAAATGACGCTGGCAGTGGGCATTTTCCAATGGATCGCCTCTAACTCGGCAGAAAATTACACCCTGTTTTCTGCCGGCGCTTTGTTAGTGGCCATTCCCATCACCCTGTTGTTTGTTGCCACCCAGAAGCACATTACTGTTGGTCTGGTCAGTGGCGCGGTTAAGGAGTAACCCTGAAATGATTACCTTGAGTGCCCTGGTTCATAACCCGAAAAGCGCCATGTGCTATGCCCGCGATAATAGCACCTTGCATGTTCGCCTGCGTTCGGCCAAAGATGAAATCGAAAAAGTCACCCTCTGGATCGGTGATCCCTATGAGTGGGCCGTCGGTGGCCTGGACGGTGGCAACCTGGGCGGCAGCGATGCCCACGGCTGGACCGGTGGACGCGAAATTCCCATGACCATCGAAGCCGAAACACAGCATCAAACTTGCTGGCTGGCTGAATTCACTCCACCAAAGCGTCGGGCACGCTACGGCTTTATTCTGCACTCGAAAGGCTCCGGCAAGAAGATACTGTTTGGTGAGCGAAAAAGCGTTGATATCACCGATGCCAAAGTGGCAGAAGTGGAGCTGAGTAATCTCAGTAATTTCTTCTGCTTCCCGTATATCAATCCCCGTGATGTCCTGACAACGCCTGAATGGGTTCAGAAAACTGTCTGGTATCATATTTTTCCGGACCGCTTTGCCAATGGCCGACCAGAGATATCACCAGCTGGTACGATGCCCTGGGGTACTGAACCGACACAGGACAACTTTATGGGCGGCGATCTCTGGGGGGTAATTGATAAGCTGGATTATCTGCAGGAATTGGGCATCAATGGCCTCTATTTCTGCCCAGTGTTCACTGCCAACGCCAATCATCGTTATGACACATTGGACTACTTCAATGTTGACCCTTCCCTGGGTGGCAATGAAGCTTTTACCGTGCTGGTAAAAGAAGCCCACCGTCGTGGGATGAGAGTGATGCTCGATGCCGTGTTTAACCATGTGGGTGATCAACATCCGTTGTGGCTGGATGTTGTCGCCAACGGCAAGGCGTCGCTCTACCACGACTGGTTCTGGATCCGCGAGTTCCCAGTGTATGAAGATAAGCCCCGTGATCAGTGGGACTACCAGAACCTGCGTTATGAAACGTTTGGCAATGTGGCATCCATGCCCAAACTGAACACCGAAAACGAGCAGTGTCGTGCTTATTTGCTGGACGTAGCCAGACGCTGGGTTGAGGATTTTGATATTGATGGCTGGCGACTGGATGTGGGTAATGAAATTGACCACGACTTCTGGCGTGATTTCCGTCGTACGGTCAAATCGATCAAGCCTGACTGCTATATTCTTGGGGAAATCTGGCACGATGCCTCGGCCTGGCTCGGCGGTGATCAATACGACTCGGTGATGAACTACCCCATGACTCAGGCGATCCTTGACTTCTTTGCCCTTGACCTGAGCAATAAGCAGGATTTTATCTGGGACGTTAACCGTTCCTACATCACCTACTCACACACTGCCAACCAGGCGATGTTCAATCTGCTCGATAGCCACGACACTTCTCGTATTTTGAGTTTGTGCGGTGAGAACAAGGATCGTGCCAGACTCGCTTATCTGTTCATGTTCACCCAGGTGGGCACACCCTGTGTCTATTATGGTGGTGAAGTGGCCTTGAGTGGCGGGCGGGGAATGGGCAGTGAAGCCAACCGCCGCTGTATGGTTTGGGAAGAAGAACAGCAGGACCTTGAGTTCAGACAATTTATCCAGGAGTTGATCGCCCTGAGAAAAAGTGAGTCCGATTTCACTATTCCAACCTTGCAATGGCTGACTGTCGACAGTGATCACTGTATCGCCTACCAGCGTGGCCAGTGGCAAATCGTGATGAATAACTCTGCCGTTGCCCGGTCTGTCGACCTGCAGGGTGAAACTGTCCAGCTTGCTCCCTATGGCTACAGGATGAGCAAGCGTCAATAATCAGACGAAAGCTTGCGCCCGATTACCGGGCGCAGCAGGGTAAGAAAGAAATTTTTTTGATGTACGGTTTGGCAAGATGAGCACTGCTACAGATTTACAAAAATACAATGATATTGTTCAACGATTGACTACGTTTGGTTTTAGTAAAACGGATGCACTGGTTTATCTTGATGTGCTTAAAAACGGCAGGACCAACGGTTACCAGATTGCCAAATCGTTAGGGATGACCCGTTCAACCGTCTACTCATCCATAGACAACCTGTACCTGCAAGGCTATCTCTATATGATTTCTGGCAGTGTAAAGGAGTACGAGGCTAAATCGCCTGACGTGATTCTCGCGCAAATCCGGGAAAAAACCATTGACGACATTACTGTCCTGAAAAAAGAGCTGGCGGTTTTGTCCAAGTCAGAGGAGAAACCCTTTTTTTTCAATCTGTCAGGGTATGAGAGCCTGACAATGAAAATCAAAGAGATCATAAACGGCAGTAAAAACGAACTTTATATTAATACTGACTTTGATCTCGCCCTGTTCCAGCGCGAATTACAAGCGGCAATTACGCGCGGAGTCAGAGTGATTTGCTTTTCATTTAACCAGATGCACTCTTCGGTTGACGGCATTGAGATCTTTTCACGGTCCCATATTCCAGAGCATGACCACCCGTCTACCCGGTTTATGCTGGTCTGCGACACACTGGAAACCCTGGTGTTTTCCAATTTGACGGCGGCTCAGGGCATCTACACCAATGAAAAAATTCTGGTAAAAATCATCTCCGAGCATATTCACAGCGATATCTATCTGTCGGGATTATTCGGCGACAAGCCCCTTGACTTATTCAACATTGCCATCAATACCAATCATGAACGACAGGCGCTGTAAGCTTTTTAGCTACTTATTATCTGCCACTTATTGCGAGCCCAACACATGACTGAAATGACCAACCCTGTTTTGCTCGGCAGCTTTCCTGACCCATCCATTTGTCGGGTCGGTGATGACTTCTATATGGTCAACTCCTCGTTCGAGTATTTCCCGGGGCTGCCTATTCACCACAGCCGTGACCTGGTCAACTGGGAGCTGATCGGTCACGCCCTTGATCGGGCCGACCAGTGCCAGGGGCCAGTCTTTCTGACCGATGTACAGTCAGATGGCGGTATTCATGCGCCGACAATTCGATATAATAACGGTGTCTTTTATCTGATAACCACCAATGTCTATATGCCGCCGGAGGCACCAGCTGATTTCAATCCCTGTGTTAATTTTATTCTGACAGCAACAAATCCGGCAGGTCCATGGTCTGAGCCTAAGGTTATTAGCGGCGCACCGGGCATCGACCCTGATATTTTTTTCGATGATGATGGCAGGGTCTGGTATGTGGGAACCCACAGTCCAAGTGATCCAGCCTACCCCAGCGAAGGTGAAATCTGGCTGCAAGAGCTTGATCTGGACACTACAACCTTGATTGGTGAGCGTTACTATCTATGGCGGGGCACCGGCGGTGACTGGGTAGAAGGCCCTCATATGTATAAACACAATGGCCGCTACTATCTAATGACAGCAGAAGGGGGAACGGGGTTTTACCATGCCGTGACGGTTGCCAGCAGTGAGACAATTACCGGTCCATATAAGAGCAATCCAAGAAACCCAATATTAACCTCACGTCATTTGACTAATAATTACTGGGTAAACAGCACCGGGCATGGTGACCTGGTTGAGCTGGCTGATGGCCGTTGGTATATGGTCTG
>JAQFVO010000903.1 GCA_027942505.1 Endozoicomonas sp.
TACGCAAGGCATCGGCCAACCTGGCCTGGGAAGGCAAGCGCTGGCCATGGTCGTTTGACTTGAAAGATTGCCTGTCAGTCATCGACTGTGGTGACCTGGTGTTTGAGAGCGGTAATGGCGATGACATGGCCGAGCGTCTGTATGAGCACGCCGTGAGTATACTGGCTAGCGGAAAAAAGATGCTCAGCTTTGGCGGCGACCACTTTGTCACCCTGCCGCTGCTGCGTGCTCACGCCAGACACTTTGGACGCATGTCGTTAATTCATTTCGATGCTCACACCGATGACTATGATCTTGGCGGCAAGTTTGACCACGGCACCATGTTTCACCACGCCCGGACGGAAGGGGCAATAGACGCCTCGGCATCGGTGCAGCTGGGCATACGCACAGTGTATGACCGGGAGAATACACCGTTTAAGGTGCTCGAAGCACCTGAGGTCAATGCCCTGCCAGTCACGGAGATTGTCGAGAAAGTGCGGGCCGTTGTCGGGAATAACCCGGTATACCTGACCTTTGACGTCGACTGTCTGGACCCTGCTTTTGCCCCGGGCACAGGTACTCCGGTGTGTGGCGGACTGACTTCTGACAAAGCGTTGCAAATCGTCAGGGGGCTTCAGGGTTTGAACATTGTCGGTATGGATATCGTGGAAGTGGCTCCGGCATACGACAGTGCGGACATCACCGCCCTGGCCGCAGCGACCGTAGCGGTAGATATGTTATACCTGCAAGCTTTACTAAAGCGCGGGTAACATTTGGTGCGTGCCTGGTCACGCGTTTAACAACCCGGTTTAACCGCCTGAGATGACAGGCAACGCTGTAGCGTGGACTTTAAAACATGGCTGAATACTCTCTGTTTACCTCCGAATCAGTATCCGAAGGGCATCCGGATAAAATCGCTGATCAGATTTCCGATGCCATTCTTGATGCCATCCTGAAAGATGACCCGGAAGCACGAGTTGCCGTTGAGACGATGGTAAAAACCGGCATGGTCATTGTTGCCGGTGAAGTGCGTACTGTGACTTATGTCGATATTGAAGATATCGT
>JAQFVO010000904.1 GCA_027942505.1 Endozoicomonas sp.
GAACCACGAAGGACACGAAGAGCACAAAGAAGAGCTTTTCTTTTCCTTTGTGCTCTTCGTGTCCTTCGTGGTTCAAGGCTTTTAGGCTTTTTGTGACAACCTCTCAGGGAGGAGTACCTCCCTGGGAACTGCCCTGAAATAATTTCCACATTTCAGGGCAGTTCCTAAGACAAAAAGTCCTGTGCCAGTAAAATCGGGCTCGTCAACACCTCCCGGATGAGTCCAACATCCACTGGCACTTCACACGCCTCACGATAAACCCTCAGAAGCTCTTTGATCTTTGCATGCAGGGCGACCAGGCTGACTTTCAGCTCAGTGCGCGCGGTGATCAATTCCATTTTGTCTGCTGTGATAGTGCCGCAAATATGCCGCCGGTATTTTTCAAACAGACTAGAAACATCCCCCGTGCAGGCGATCTGATGAAAAATGTCATTGGCAAAATAGCGATCTGAATACTGCCTGTACAGAGTGTCCAACCCATCTTTAGTTTCCCTGAGCATGGCCAGAACACCCGCAATGCATACAGACTTGGGCAAATGGCGCAAATCCCTGGTGCTGACGCAAATTTGCTCAAAAACCGCCATCTGGTCAATCACCGTCGTCACCTCGTCATCAACCGTGGTCAGGGCCATCAGGTCGGCCAGCTCTGTGATATCACTTTTGAGCTTTTGTCTGTCTTTGTGCACACTGAGCGATTCAGCAAATTGCTTCAGACAGTGGGTAAACCGGTCAATTTTTTTCCCGACTGTGGTCAGACACGGATCAAAGTGCTCCGTCCTGATAACCCACCGGATCACCCGGTCAAATCCGGCACCACCATGATAACCGGCACGAATCTGCTTGCGGACCTTTAGCCTGGCTTGGTGGCTGGCTGCCAGCAAGATTTTCCGCTTCAACTCCTGCTGACCAAGCTGCGGCAATTGATAGCCTTTGGGCGTGACAACAATGGCACTGTTGCAGCCACTGCCAGAGTGACCAGCAACGCCACCGGGGATGACCATTTTGTAGATCTTGTCAGTGATATCTTCACCCGCTTCAGAGGTCAGCACCGGACGGCGATACTTTTTCAGCTCAATACAGGGCGCACGGCCACACACGGCAAAGTGGCAGGCCCGGGCCGAGCCGCAAGCATCGAAGGAGGATTTGGGGTGATGGCCGGGATAGTTAAAATAGCAGCACACTGCATCACCACTGAGGTACTGCATACCGGCTTCAGCCATGACAGTGGGCGACAAGTCGCCAACAAAGCGCGGATTGATCAGCGTTTTCTCATCCTGCTGGTAATAGCTCTGGCGGAGTCGGGCCTTTAACTCGTCAAGATTGGTTCGTTCGATCTCCGTCAGGACGTATATTTTTCGCTCTTGCAACCATCTCACCGTCGGTAGGCTAGCGCGTTTATGCCACTCACTGCCGACAACAACGTAGCGATTTGATGGACTCATCTCGACCAGGCAGTCCCGGCCGGTACAAAGGTCAACCAGAATGGGGTGATCGGCACAAACACTGTGCGTCACGATCCCTGACTTGCCTAGACAGACGTTTTTATCAGCCTGAACAACCTTGCCAAAACCCTGATAAAAGGAAGGTTTGGCCTCCCGCTCATGAAAGCTTGTTTCATTGTTCGCACTGCCTGCCCGGTGTTTGCAGGCGAAGGTCACATTCATCACTCACTCCCCCGTGCGGCACTGAGTCTCAGATACTGCCAGTTCAGGCAACCTCAGCGCCTTCGACTGACAACAAGAGGTTAAGTTCCTTGTGCTCGTGCTGGAGTGAGTACTTGTTTCCCTTTATCATTGCACCGCAGCAGCATCTACAACGAACAGCTGACTGCTCCGACCGATATCAGCAGGTTGCGACAGACAGCACGACCAATGGTTATCACAACTGTTCAGCACGGTAATCTCTCACTGCCAGGCCCCGTGATATTATCAACGCCGATCGTCCCGAAGGGGAAAAATTAACAAGTGCATTTTAAAAGGATTGCGCTAATATAGCGCGATTTTTGGGTAGTCAAACATGACGGTTTTTGTTTCTGGACAACGCTGGATTAGTGACACTGAGACCGAACAGGGATTGGGTACCGTACTCACCTGCGACAGTCGTCAGGTCACGCTGTTATTTCCTGCCACCGGCGAGACCCGGCTTTACTCCATTAACAACTGCCCCCTTACCCGTGTCGAGTTTAACCCGGGCGATCGCGTAGAGAGCCACGAAGGCTGGGACATGCA
>JAQFVO010000919.1 GCA_027942505.1 Endozoicomonas sp.
GGGTGGTCGCTGTTGCGATCGTCATCTGCCATGCCGAAATGATCTTTATACATCGGGTGGAAACGGGCGTAGGCGTACCAGGCTTCGTCAAAGTGCAGGTTTTCGACACTCTGTTGTAACTGTTTTTTGATGTTGATGACGTTGTAGCAAATACCGTCGTAGGTGGAGTTGGTCAGCGCCGACATTTTCACCGTATGGTTACTTTTCAGCTCGGCGGGAATGATCGGGTGGCTGGCAATCTTGTCGCGGATAGATGCTTCGGAAAATTCAGATAAACGACAAGGGCCGATAATTCCACGCTTATTGCGCCTTGGTACCATGTAGACCGGGTAAGCGTCGGTGATCACCATGGCATAGTTCAGGGATTTGTGGCAGTTACGATCAACAAAGGCGATATCATCCCTGATCAGCTGACTGCGCCAGATGATCTGGTTAACGTTGGACGTGCCATTAAGCACATAGTAGGTGTAGTCGGCGCCAAACACCCGGGCCGAGTTTTTCTCCGCCTCGCCCACCACGCCGTTGTGGTCGAGCAACGACCCCAGTTCCGGTACCGAGATAGAGAGGTCAGCACGAAAGACATTCTCGCCATAAAAATCAAACATTGCCGCACCGGCCGAGCTGTGCAGAAAACCTTGACCACCCATGTGCCCCGGGGTGTGCCAGGCGTACTTGTACTCCTGGGAGTACTTGACCAGAGTGCCAAAAAATTTCGGATAAACACTTTTGAGGTACTCTCCAACAAAAACATCAATCCGTCCGGCCAGAAACTCTATGGTATCCGCTGTTTTCCACAAGGCATCGTCGATAACTTCAAGCACATGGGTGGGAATGGATGCTGCCGCCAGACGCTCAGTCAGGAGAATAATCGGGATATGCCGGTTGCGCGTACGAATCAGGTTCAGCAGCTCTTCCGGGTCCATGCGCTCATCACTGTCTTCGCTGCGAATATCCCAATCAATAATCACCGCCCCCAGGTCACAGCGGGACATGAAAATCTCGATACCGTCCTCGTAGCTAAACGACTTGTGCACAGTAAGTTCCTGCACGCTTTCCAGATTCACAACCAGCTCTCTGAGACGAAAGCCTTCGTCATTGATGGCATCAAACTGGGCAGAAATAATCAGGACCGGCCAGGACCGTTTGGTGATTTTCATTGTCAATACCCAAAGAATTGTAAGCGGCTGGAAAAGACCAGTGCGCTCAGGCTGGTGATGTGTAGGATGAGTGCAGAAGAAACGTGTCGTGCACGCGAAAGCATAGTCTTTGTGGCCAAAATGCGCCAAAAATGAGGGTGTCGCAAAAGGCTCTGAAAAGAAGGGAACGAAGAGCACAAAAAAAAGAGCTTTTCTTTTCCTTCATAGTCTTCGTGTTCTTCGTGGCTCAAGGCTTTTATGCTTCTTGCGACACCCTCTTTTTCGGTGGGTGGCAGTAACGCACGTACTTTTACGTAATGCCTTCGGTATCCTCCGGCGCTAGTCTAGCGGCTGCTTCGTTTTCCATCGCCTGATAGCGCAGGAGACAAGCAGATGAGGGACCTTCCCCCGATGGACATCACAAGGTCGAAACCAGAGACAACAAGTGACCTGGAACAGGAAGCGCTGTCCGGCTGTTGTGACCCTCAGGCTGCTGAATTGCTTGTCAGGCAAGGGCGCTTGCTCAGGTTGGCGGCACAGCTCAAGGTTTTGACTAGTACCTTTTGTGCTTTCGCAACGGCCTGTATCCACAGGCAGAAGCGTTGTTAATAAGTATGTCATGAGTGGCCTTGAAGTGGCTGATGAGGTGTTTGAATCCAAGGCCTCTATTGGAAAATCATCTGCACAGCCTCAAGGCTGGAATCGAAGCAACACTGAGTAGCAGTGTTGCAGATGATGACCTCGTTTGATTCATCACTGCCCGTTATCCTGTCGCAGCAGGTGCGTGACTGACCTGATGCTCAAGTAGAACTCTGCGAACCCTGTGGAATTGTCTACTTTAACTATGAGTAAGTGATTTACCGTCGTTGCCGTGTGGCTGCTCCGATCAGGGAGTCGGTGCGCTGCGAGAGGGGACGACGTCGACGCTCACTGTGCCACTGTTCGCTGCTGCGAGAATACGGCGGTCGCCTTGTGTTGTGTCTTTTGCGGATTAAGTTGTGGGTAGTCTGTGTTCCATGCGCCGGGCAAAGCCTGGCAAAAAATGCGGCTGTTTGGTAATTGATCGCCCGGCGGTTGGCTGGTCTGACTGGCGAATTGCCTGGCGCACGATCCACTCTTTTTTTCACTTTCCCAGCAGTATAGAGGAGCAGTAATGCCCCAGAGCCTATTGCGATACACCAATATTCTCAGCATCGTTGGTGACCTCATTCGCGTTCATGTCCCCAACCTGGCTGAGGGTAACGCCCAGGCCAACTACGGTGACCTGGCGCTGATTGAGCAGGATGGACAGACGTACTCCATGGCTCAGATCATCAAGATCGACCATGAGGAAGTCTCGTTGCAGGTCTTTACCGGCACCAAGGGGTTATCCACCGGTGCATCGGTCTGCTTCCTGGGCCAGCCCATGAAAACCACCTACTCCCCGAACATTCTCGGGCGGATCTTCAACGGTGCCGGTGAGCCGATTGACGGTGGCCCGGCGCTGGAGCAGGATCCCAAGGTGGAGATCGACGGCCCGTCAGTAAACCCAGTTCGTCGTGTACTTGCCTCACGCATGGTGCGTACCAACGTTCCGATGATCGACGTGTTCAACACGCTGGTCGAATCCCAGAAAATCCCCATCTTCTCAGTGGCCGGTGAGCCTTATAACCGCTTCCTCGCCCGTATTGCCATTCAGGCTGAGGCCGATGTCGTGGTCTTTGGCGGCATGGGTCTGATCTTCGACGACTACCACTTCTTTCGCACCACTTTTGAAGAGGCCGGGGTATCTTCCCGTACGGTCATGTTCACCAACCTGGCTTCAGACCCGACAGTTGAACGACTGCTGACGCCAGATATGGCACTGGCAGTGGCCGAGCACTTTGCCGTGGAAGAGTCGAAAAAAGTGCTGGTCCTGCTGACCGATATGACCTCCTACGCCGACGCCATGAAAGAGATCGGTGTGGCCATGGACAAGATTCCGGCCAACCGGGGCTACATGGGCGACCTCTACTCGCAGTTGGCCCGTCGTTACGAAAAAGCCTGTGACTACAAGGGCGCAGGTTCGGTAACCATCTTGGCGGTAACAACCATGCCAGGCAATGACGTTACCCATCCGGTGCCGGATAACACCGGTTACATCACCGAAGGTCAGTTCTACCTGCACGACGGTCACTTGGATCCCTTCGGCTCCCTCTCGCGTCTGAAGCAGATGGTGCAGGGCAAAGAGACCCGCGAAGACCATCCGGCCATCATGAATACCATGATCCGTTTCTACTCCGATTCAGTGAACGCGGCCCAGAAACAGGCCATGGCCTTTGAACTGTCCAGCTACGACCTGAAAACCATCAAGTTCGGCAAGCTGTTCAAGCAGCGCTTTATGTCTCTCGATGCCGCCATGCCACTGGAACAGGCGCTGGATAAGTGCTGGGAGACCATGGCTGAATGCTTTGGCCCGCAGGAGACGCTGATGAAACAGAGCTTGGTGGAAAAATACTGGCCAAATCCCGAGCAGCTCAGTGATGCCGAGCGAGCTGAGGAAGCATCAGAAGCTGAGGCGTAATCACCATGGCCAAGGTAGCGCTGAACAAAAGCTCATTAAACAGAGAGAAACGCAGTCTTAAAACCTACAATCGTTACCTGCCGGCGCTGGAACTCAAGCGCCAGCAGTTGATGATGGAACGTAAAAAGGCCGAAGAAGCGCTGGCCCAGACCCGTGAGGAGCTGGCTGACGTGGAACGGCTGGTGCAGCAGCAGTTGCCCATGCTGGCCCGGCAGGATGTGCCGGTGGATAACCTGGTGCGGGTGACCGATGTGCGCCTGACCCATGAGAACATCGTCGGTACTTCTGTGCCGCTGGTTGAGCATGTCGAGATTGAACTGACGCCCTACAGCGACCTGGCAAAACCCCACTGGGTGGATTACCTGGTGGAGCTGTTGCAGCAGATGGTGCGCCTGAAAATCGAGTTACAGGTACGCCAGTTGCGTCACAAAGAGCTGGATAAGGCGACGCGCACCACATCCCAGCGCGTCAACCTGTTCTCTAAGGTGCTGATTCCCAGGACCCGCAAGAATATCCAGAAAATCCAGGTCTACATGTCGGACCAGGACCGCGCCAGCGTGATGAACGCCAAGCTCTCCAAGGGCAAGGTTCTGGCCCAGGAAGCCAAGGGAGGTCATTCGCAGGCGGGTTAAGCTGCGAGCAGTGATTATGGCTATTAAACGACTAAAGAAGATCACCCTGTACGGGCCCGGTCGGGAAAAAGACAGCATTCTCAGGGCATTGCAGTCCCTGGGTTGTCTGCACCTGATCCCAATGACCGACAAGTCGGTGGATGTGCAGGTGCAGCCGGCCGAAGCCAGCGAAGCAAAAGCGTGGCTGGAACGCAGCCCGAAACAGCGACGCCAGGTGCGTAATTTTCGCGAGCATCGCGACCTGATGCGTGTGGACGACATTGTTCATATGATTCTTGAGAACAAGTCGAAATTCCGCGAGCAGTCCGATATTCGTGACAAGCTGCAAGAGCGCATCCGCGATGTGCGCCAGTGGGGCGAGTTCACCTTCCCGGCGCTGTCAGACCTGGGCCGCCAGCGGCTCTGGTTCTACGTGTTGCCCAACGGTGAGTTGCCGGCCCTGCGTGACTCGCTGCAGCAGTGCGAACTGCCCTGGGAGCTGATCCATCAGAGCCAGAAAGACAGTTACGTCATCGTCATCTCAGAGATGGAGCCGGGCGAAGGGCTGTTGTCTGTTCATCGTTCTCATGTGGGCAAGATTCCCCTGTCTCGCCTTGAGGAGATGCTTGATGAGGCCGAGGATGCCATCGAAGACCTGCTGGCTGAGCGTGAAGCCCTGACCCGGTGGAACTACCTGCTTGACCAGGTGCTGGCAGCACGTACCGACAGTGCGGATCTGCAACAGGCCACCTCCGGTACCCTGGATGAAGACGACTTCTTCCTGGTACAGGGCTGGGTGCCGGTTGCCGATCAGGCCAGCGTTGAGGCGTTCACCGCCGCACACGGTGTGGCTGCCATCTTTGAAGATCCGGCGGTAGACGACAACCCTCCGACATTGCTGGAAAAAACGGCAACGACCGGCGGTGGGGCTGACGCCCTCGGGTTTTTCCAGACGCCCAACTATCGCGCCTGGGACCCGGGCAATGTGGTGTTTTACTCGTTCTCGCTGTTCTTTGCCATGATCATGAGCGACGCCATGTACTGCCTGATCTTCGCCCTGATCATTTTCCTCGCCCGGGGCAAACTGAAACAGAGTGAAGCCGGTTCGCGCCTGATGAACCTGGGCTACTTTATGTCCGGTGTCGGTGTGCTCTGGGGGGTACTGATCGGCAGTTACTTTGGTGCCGCGCCAACAGACGGAACGCTGCTGGGTAACCTGTCCGTGATCGACCTCAATGACTACAACGCCATGATGAAACTGTCGGTGGTGATCGGTGTCGTCCACCTGATCGTTGCCAACGTCATGAAGGCGGCGGTCAACCGCGACTCCAGTTGCGCCTTTGCACCGCTGGGCTGGGCCGGGATGATGGCCGGTGGCCTGTGCCTTTGGCTGGGCATGACCGACACGTTGGCGGCGGTGTTTGCCAGCGTCATTGGTCCCGGGCTGATGATCGCCGGTGCCTTGCTGGTGTTCCTGTTCTCCAGCGAGCGCGAGGTGAGGTCGTTCAAAGATCTGCTGCTGAGAATGCTCGATGGTCTGAAGGCGGTCTACAACGTCACTGCCGCTTTTGGTGACGTACTCAGCTACATGCGTCTGTTTGCCCTGGGGCTGTCCGGTGCGTCGCTGGCCATGACGTTTAACTCACTGGCCTCAGATGTACTGAACTCCAGTCCGGTGACGGGCGTATTGTTTGCCGGTCTCATTCTGCTCCTGGGTCACCTGCTCAACTTTGCCCTGTGCATCATGAGCGGTGTGGTACACGGCATGCGTCTGAACGTTATTGAGTTTGTTAACTGGGGGCTGTCTGACGAAGGCTACCCGTTCAAAGCATTTAGTTCCAAATCAACTTTTAATCATCAAGATAGTAAGCGAGAGGATTGACAATGGAAGCACTGATTATCGCACTGGGTTGGGTCGGCGTTTTCGCGCCGGTTGCTCTGGGTGCTGTGGGTTCGGCAATTGGCTGTTCGGTAGCGGGGCAGTCCGCCTGTGGTGCGATGCTGGATGTGGAGAGTGGCTACGGTAAGTTTGTCGGTCTCTCCGCCATGCCATCTTCCCAGGTTATTTACGGCATTGTCATTATGTTTACCCTCAGCGGTATCGGCGTTACCCTGGCCAGCGCTCCTGGCCTGTTCGGTATTGGTCTGCTGACCGGTATTGCCCTGATGTACTCCGCGGTCTACCAGGGACAGGCTGTGGCTGCGGCCATCAACGCCTCCAAGAACAAGCCTGAAGTGTTTGGTCTGTCAATTGCGCCTGCGGCGATTGTTGAGGGCTTTGCGGTATTCGCCTTTGTATTCGCCCTGGTCATGGGGCAGGGCATTGCTGCCTGATGATTTCTGGCACCGCAAGGCGACGGCCTGCGGTGCGACAATCTTCAGCCTCGATACAGGATTAGATAATGAGTAGTGCAGACAAACAGACAACCATCTCCGTCGGCGTTCAGGAGCTGATCGAGAAATTGCGTAACCAGGGCGTTGACAGCGGCCGTCAGGAGGCGGGCAGGATCGTCACCGATGCCGAAGCACAGGCCGCGGCCACCATTGCCGACGCCGAGAAGCGGGCTGCGGCCATTGTCAGCAAGGCTCGGGAAGAGGCGGACTTCATCACCAAAGCCGGTAAGGAAGCTCTGCAACTGGCTGAGCGCAATGCCATTCTGGAACTGAAAGACTACCTACTGGAGAAGTTTTCCGGCCAGATTCGTGCCGTGGTCAGCCACTCCATGGAGAGCGACAAGCTGCTTGAGGCGATGATTCTCGAGGTGGCCGGGCAGAACAACCTGCGCGGTGAGCAGAACATCGAAGTGATCCTGCCCAGGAAAGTGATCGGTGTTGATGAGCTGCGTGACAAACCGGAGCTGCTCAAGGCCGGCGGTCTGTTGGAGTTTGCCATGAAGCGTGCCAGTACCATGCTGGGCGAGGGCGTGACCTTCAAAGTGGGTGGCGCCAGCCAGAGCGGAATCGCGTTTCGTCTGAAAGACAAGGACATTCAGGTTGAACTGACCGATGAGGCCGTTGCCGCCGTTCTGCTCAAGCACCTGCAGCCACGTTTTCGTGCCCTGCTCGAAGGCATTATCAAGTAACCCGTGGTGTCAGTCTGAGGTGGCAGGCCTGTCTCTGTCACCCGATCACATTGAGGAGCAGTTACTGATGTACCGTCAGCGACTGTTCTGAGGAGAATGCAATGGCAGAGAATGCCTACTATACCCTGCTGACATCGCTGCCCCATATCGATTCACTGTTCAACAGCAAGATTACCCCCATCTCCCGGATACAGCTCGATCGTCGTCTGTCCATGTTGTCCACCGCTGACCGTGACACCCTGGTCAAAGTTGAGCATCTGGTGCACTGGAGCCATCTGGGTGATGAGATCAAAGAGGATTACCTGATCAACCTGGCCGAGCGCCTGTTGCAGCAACTGGACAGTCCTGATCTGAAAGAGCTGGTGAACTGGCGCCTGGATATGCGCACCATCGCTGCGGCGCTGCGCCGCAAGGCGCGAGGCATTCAGGCACCGACGTCTGCCAAATGGAGTTACGGCAGTCGCTACGCTTATATCCGGCGCAACTGGAACCATCCGAACCTGGGTCTGCAAAATGCCTTCCCGTGGATTCCGGTGGCGGTGGAGTGTCTGGCGAAAAAAGATTATCTGACGCTGGAAAAAACAGTGATGGAAGCGGTCTGGAACAAGCTCAATGAGCTTGGTGCCCGCCATCGTTTTGATTTTGAAGCCGTGGTGATCTACCTGCTGCGCTGGAACCTGGTAGCCCGCTGGACCGCTTACAATGGCGATGAGGCCGTGGTGCGCTTTAACGAGCTGACCCGACAGGCGCTGGGTGATTTTGCCCGCCAGCTGCCCGGGGCGGTGGACTAGCGTGATCCCTGCGAAGGGGGGTGCAAAAGGCCCTGAAAAGAAGGGAACCACAAAGGCACCAAGACACAAAGTTTTTTAGCACAAAAAAAGCTTCCTTTGTGCCTTCGTGTCTTTGTGGTTCAAGGCTTTTATGCTTTTTGCGCCCGCCTCGAAGGCAAGGAAAACGGCGGATTGCAATAGCTGATGATTTACGACAACGGTTATACATATGACTGAACAGACAAAAACAGAACTGATGCAGCAGGCTTCTGCCCGAGTGGTAGCGGTCATGGGTGATATTATCACCATTGAAAGCATCACCATGGCGAGCGGTGAGAAAAAATCGCTGGTCAAGAACGAGGTAGTCTATGTACTGCCCAGTCGTCGTGCCAACGAAGCGGTGGAAGAGCAGCTGATGGCTGAGATTCTCCGGGTTCGCGGTAACACTGCGGACATTCAGGTGTTCGAAGAGACCCGTGGTGTGGCTGTGGGCGATCTGATCATCCAGACCGGTCAGCTACTGTCGGTTGATCTTGGCCCGGGTATTCTCAGCATGATCTACGATGGTCTGCAAAACCCGCTGGAGCAGCTCGCCAGTTTGCATGGCAGCTTCCTGCAACGGGGGGTGCAGGTGCAGTCTCTCGACCATACCCGGACATGGGCGTTTACCGCCGTGGCCAAAATCGGTGACAAACTGCGCGCTGGTGAAACCTTTGGTACGGTGCCAGAGGGTCGCTTTACGCACAAAATCATGATCCCGTTCGACACCGTTGGCGACGTGGAAGTGGTGTGGATCCAGGAAGGTAAATTTACCGTTGATACCGTGGTTGCCCGGGTACGTAACCAGAAGGGTGAAGAGGTCTCCCTGAACATGTTCCAGAAGTGGCCGGTGCGCAGGTCCATCGCTGAAACGCTGGCGGGCAAAGGCAAGACCCAGCGCCTCTATCCGGACCAGCCGCTAATCACGACTACCCGTATTGTTGATACTTTCTTCCCCATCGCCCGCGGTGGCACCGGCTGTATTCCCGGGCCGTTCGGTTCCGGCAAGACGGTATTGCAGCACGGTTTCTCCCGCTATTGCGATGCTGATATCGTTATCGTCACCGCCTGTGGTGAACGGGCCGGTGAGGTGGTGGAGACCATCGAAGAGTTCCCGCACCTGCAAGACCCGAAAACCGGCGGCGCACTGATTGACCGCACCGTTATTATCTGTAATACGTCGTCTATGCCGGTCGCTGCCCGGGAGGCGTCTATCTACACCGGTCTGACGCTGGGTGAGTACTACCGTCAGATGGGCTACAACGTACTGGCCCTGGCCGACTCCACCTCCCGCTGGGCACAGGCCATGCGGGAAACCTCCAACCGTCTGGAAGAGATTCCCGGCGAAGAGGGCTTCCCGGCGTATATGGACTCCGCCATCAAAGGTGTTTATGAGCGCTGTGGCGTCGTGCGCAACGAAGATGGCGAAGAAGGCTCGCTGACCATGATCGGTTCGGTATCGCCTGCCGGCGGTAACTTTGAAGAGCCGGTTACGCAGGCGACCCTGAGTACGGTTAAGGCGTTCCTCGGTCTCTCTTATGACCGCGCTTACAAGCGTTTCTACCCAGCCATTGACCCGCTCATCTCCTGGTCCCGCTACCTGGATCAGCTGGAAGGCTGGTACACCAAAAACCTCTCTGCGGATTGGGTCAGCAATGTTCGAGAGATGCAGGATTTGCTGGTGAAAGGCGACAGCATCAACCAGATGATGCAGGTAACCGGTGAAGAGGGTATCACTCTGGAGGACTATGTAACCTTCCAGAAGTCCTACCTGCTGGACATGGTCTACCTGCAACAGGATGCCTTTGACGATGTTGATGCCTCCTGCCCGATCCATCGTCAGCAAGAGAACTTCGAGCTGGTGGTCAGCCTGATCCGTCAACGCTACAACTTTACTGACAAGGATGAAGTGCGCGATTACTTTATGAAGCTGACCGGCATGTTCAAGAACATGCACTACGCTCACCACGCTTCCCCTGAGTACAACAACTACATGAGTCGTATTCAGGAGCTGCGTAATCAGTTTGCTGCCAGCGCAGTGGCCGCCTGACCTTTGTAGTCGTTTAGTTATCTGAACGACTATTCACCTACATGCTCCCACCGCCATCTGTGGATGGGAGCAATCCGCTATTCGTCACGCGCTAAACCTGCAAAAGTCCTGGCGGGCATCGTTCTGATGATCCCAATGCACAGGTTATGAGTAAAAAATTTTACAGGCTTCCATAAAACAGCATTTGCTGGTATTAGGAATAGTTCAGCCATATCATAATCCTGAGACGTCCTGGCTAATAACACTAACCAATAAAAATCCACGGGGAGATGCCACATGACGACCGCGCTTGACAGGATTGTCAATGATCATCAGCACATGGCACGTTTGCTGGGCTTTCTTGATTACCAGATGTCAGGCTATCGGGAAGGGAGCGAGCGTCGCCCGTCACTGAAAATCATTATTGATGCTCTGGATTACCTGCACCATTACCCTGATGTCTTTCATCACCCGCTGGAGTCCAAACTGATCACCAGGCTCAAGCCACGCCTGACCAGTCGTGAGCAGCGCGTCAAGCTTGAACTGATCGAAGCGCAGCACCGGCAGATGGTTCCCATGACGGCGAAACTGCTGTCCGGTTTCAATGCGGTGGCCTCCGGTCAGGTTATGCCCATCAATCTGCTGCTGGCCAACTACACGCTTTACAGTGATTTGCAACGTGAGCATATGGCGCTGGAAGATCAGTTCCTGGTTCCTGCGCTGGAGACGCTGTTGACCCCTGAAGAGCTATTGCAGGTTGATGATGACCTCAAACTGATGCCCGACCCACTGTTTGGCGCTCACCTGTGGACCACCTACAAAAGGCTGTACCAGCATGTTCTGGAGTGGGAGTGCAGTGTTGAGCCGGTGGTTTGAGCAATATTTGCCGAGTCAACAGAATATTGAGTTTGCCGCCCTTGTGGAACCTTGTCGGAACAGGCTTGTCAAAACGATAGAACTCAATCAGTAAGGAGAAACTATGAACAGGCAGTTCGCAGGAATATTGAGCGGTGTCGTTTTCTGGCTTCAGGCGGGTTTTCTACAGGCTACACCGGTGGCAGAAATTGCTCCGGAAATTGCCACCGGCAACACTGTTCAGGAGCTGGTAAGGGCAGAGCGCTTTATGGTGGCTGCGGCCAATCCGCACGCAGCCAGCGCAGGTTATGAGATCCTCAGGCAAGGCGGCAGCGCCATCGATGCCCTGATTGCTACACAACTGGTGCTTAACCTGGTGGAGCCGCAGTCTTCCGGTATTGGTGGCTCTGGACTGGTGGTCTATTTCGATGATGACAGCGGCAAACTGTCCAGTTGGGAAGGTCGGGAAACGGCACCCGGTGCGGTAAAGCCGGATCTTTTTCTTGATCAGAATGGTGAGCCGCTGTCGTTTTATGAGGCAGTGGTTGGTGGCCGCTCGGTAGCTACGCCGGGGGTGCTTAAACTGCTGCACACCCTGCACCGCAAGCATGGCCTGCTGCCGTGGGCAACGCTGTTTCAACCCGCCATCAAACTGGCTCAGGAGGGTTTTCGGGTGTCGCCCAGACTGGCCAAGATGGTGGCTATGGATCAGGAGCGTCTGAGCCGTTACCCGACGACAAAAGCCTATTTCTTCCCAAATAACCAACCCATTCGGGAAGGTGACCTGCTGAAGAATCCGGACTTTGCTGAAACGCTCTCCCTGCTGGCCAGGCGTGGGATTGGCCCCTTTTACCAGGGCGAGATAGCGCGTGATATGGTGACGGCGGTGCGCACGCTGTCCGACCGCCCCGGGCTGTTGAGCATGGCTGATCTGAAAAATTATCGGGTGATTGCCCGTGAGCCGGTCTGTCAGGAGTATCGTCAGAAGCAGGTTTGTGGCATGGGTCCGCCCAGTTCCGGTGGGCTGACTGTAGGGCAGACCCTGGGCTTACTGTCCCATTATGATCTGGCGGGCACCGGACCGGATGATCCCCACAGCTGGCGACTGATTGGTGATGCTTCACGCCTGGCCTTTGCCGACAGGGGTTTTTACATTGGTGATCCAGCCTACACGGCAGTACCCCACGGGCTGCTTGATGAGTCTTATCTGCGTCAGCGCAGCAAGCTGCTGGCAACTGACAAAGCGCTGGCCGAGGTGGCACCGGGCTCACCGCCTGGCAGTCAGCAACTGAGCAGAGCCGCAGACCCAGCGCTGGAGTTGCCGGCCACCACCCATATCAGCATCGTCGATGGTCAGGGCAACGCGGTGGCCATGACATCTTCCATCGAGAATGCCTTTGGTTCGCGGATGATGGTACGTGGTTTTCTGCTCAATAACTCCATGACTGACTTCTCCTTCCGTCCCACCATCGATGGCAAGACTGTGGCCAATGCTATTGCCCCCGGCAAACGGCCGTTGTCGTCCATGTCACCAACCATTGTCTTGCAAGACGATGAACCGTACATGGTCCTTGGCTCTGCTGGTGGCCCCCGGATCATCGGTCATGTGTTAAAAACGCTGATTGCACACCTGGACTGGGGGATGCCGGTCGATAAAGCGATCAGTCTGCCCCATCGGATTAATATGTCCGGTGCTTATGAGCTGGAGGCAGGCACCGATGCTGAGAAGCTGGTCAAACCACTGGAAAAGATGGGTTTCCAAGTGTCAGTTCGGGAGATCAACAGCAGTCTGCACGCCATTGTGATCAAGCCATCCGGTCTGGAGGGGGGGGCCGACCCCAGACGTGAAGGGGCGGTTATGGGAGAATAACGCTACCCGCCGCCCGCTTCCCGCTGCCCGAAAAAACCGAACCGGGCAGCGGCTCTTCTAAGCACGCAATTCTGGCCGATTTTTAAACAGTTCCAGCGCCGCAGGGTTGGCCAGGGCATCGGTGTTATCAACAGGGCGGTTGTGGATAATTTCACGCACGGCCAGCTCAACAATCTTGCCACTGAGCGTTCTGGGAATATCACTGACCTGGAGAATAACTGCCGGTACATGGCGATAGGTGGTGTTGCTGCGAATGGTCTGGCTGATCTTCTCGCTTAACGCGTCGTCCAGAGTGATTCCCTCACGCAGGCGCACGAAAAGTACAATACGAGTGTCGTTTTCCCACTCCTGCCCCACGGCGATACTCTCAAGCACCTCGTTCACTTTTTCTACCTGTCGGTATATCTCTGCGGTGCCAATGCGCACCCCCCCCGGGTTCAGTACGGCATCGGCACGCCCATGGATAATAACACCGCCGTGGCTGGTCAGTTCACCGTAGTCACCATGAGCCCAGATGCCGGCAAAGGTGGTGAAGTAGGCCTGGTGATAGCGGCTGCCGTCCGGGTCGTTCCAGAATCCTACCGGCATCGATGGAAAGCTGGTGCGGCAGACCAGTTCCCCTTTTTCACCCACCAGTAGCGTCCCGGCACTGTCAACAAAGTGCACATCCATACCCAGCCCACGGCACTGCAACTCACCCCGGTACACCGGCAGGAGCGGGCAGCCCAGGGCGAAACAGGAGAGAATATCGGTACCGCCGGAGATAGACGACAGCCGAACATTGGCTTTGACATCCCGAAAGACATAATCATAACTGCTGTGCAGCAGTGGTGAGCCGGTAGACAGGATGGCCTTGAGGTGCTGCAGGTTATGACTGTGAGCGGGTTGTACTCCAGCCTTTTCCAGCGCGGCAAGGTATTTGGCGCTGGTACCGAAAATGGTGATGGCTTCTGCTTCGGCCATATCCATCAGTGCGGCTGGGTCAGGGTGAAACGGAGAGCCATCAAACAGCACCACCGTGGCACCCAGAGCGAGGGAGGAGATCAGCCAGTTCCACATCATCCAGCCGCAGG
>JAQFVO010000922.1 GCA_027942505.1 Endozoicomonas sp.
GTAAAAAGCCGCCGCCCGCTGCCCGCAAAAGCACACGCGGGTAGCGGGTGGCGTCCCTTGATTCCTGAGCAGTCCGACCTGTCTTGCCCCAAACAGGTCGGATCACCCGTCGTCCTGACAACACTCTTCACGCAGAAATTCGATCACACCATTGAGCCGGTCGTATTCAGGTACGCAATAGAGTACCCGCCCCTCCCGACGCTGACTGAGCAAGCCTGCCGATACCAGGCTGGCAATATGATGCGATAAGGTCGAGCCAGGAATACCCAGCTCCTCTTGCAGAGTGCCTACCGCCAGGCCCTGGTATCCCGAGCGCACCAGACGGCGAAAAATAGTCAACCGAACCGGGTGACCTAACTCTTTTAAGGCCTTGGCCGTGTCATCAAGCCGCGACATAAATCCTCCCATTGAACACCTGCAAACCCTGCCGGGAGTGCTTGCGTTACATCCATTACTGAAAAACATTTCGATAATCATAGAAATATGTATTGACGGACACAAGTGACAAGAATATATTTCTATTATTCTAGAAATATAGATAGGTTAGATAGAACAATGTTTACCACAGAGTCAGTGCACCAAGCCCTGCACATGTTCGCCTTCCTGGCGGTTGAGTTAACCCTGCTTTTCCTGTTGATCAGTTACGGCGTGGGGGTAGTGCAAAGTTATCTGCCGCCCGGAAAAATTCAGCAAATTCTTGGCGCCAAACAAGGCAAAGGTTACTTTATTGCCGCAGCCCTGGGCGCCATTACCCCATTTTGCTCCTGTTCCACCATCCCTTTTTTAAAAGGACTGCTCAAGGCCCGGGCCGGCTTTGGCACCATGATGGTGTTCCTGTTTGCCAGCCCATTGCTGAACCCCATCATCATCGGGCTATTTGTGGTGACCTTTGGCATCAAGGTAGCCCTGTTCTACTTTGTTGTTGCCATGGGCGTTTCGCTGGTAGCCGGCTGGCTGCTGGAAAAGCTCGGCTATGAAAAAGAGATTTGCGCCGAAGCCCTGCAAGAGCCAGAAAGTACCGGCGGCTGTGGCTGCACCGGTGCTCCCAAAGTGAGTCGCTGGAAGAAAACCTGGGACGGCACCTGGAAAGACTTCAAACAGGTACTTCCCTACCTGCTGATGGGCATTGCCGTGGGCTCAATGATTTACGGCTTTATGCCAACCGATCTGGTGGTGAAGTACGCTGGCGAAAACAACCCATTTGCTATCCCGGTGGCGTCAGTGATTGGCATCCCTTTGTACATCCGCGCTGAAGCCGTTATCCCGCTGAGCGCGGCACTGGCTGCCAAGGGTATGAGTCTGGGTGCGGTAATGGCTCTGATCATCGGCAGTGCCGGCGCCAGTCTGACCGAAGTGATTCTGCTCAGAGCACTGTTCAAAACCCGTCTGATTGTCGCTTTTGTTGTTGTGATCCTGTTGATGGCTATCGTGGCCGGCTATGGTTATACCCTGCTCTTCTAGAGAGCTGTCTTTAAAAAACTTTTACATTTCA
>JAQFVO010000926.1 GCA_027942505.1 Endozoicomonas sp.
CTAAACGACCTTCCTGTAAGTCACGTGGCAGCCTCCGGAAGTGGACAGGCGGAAGTGACATGGATCGTTTGGGTCTCCATATTTTCTCAGCGTCATGAATGGAAGGACAAGTTTTGTATTGCGTGTGAGGGCATTTGAAAGTTCCAGGTCGGACATTAGTTTGTTATGAACGTCTAACCAAAAAGTCGCTTATGTTTTTGCAACGTTTCAATGAAATAAGCGGAGGTCGCGAAACGATAGTAACAGTCTTTCTGTGGTATCCTTGATGAAGTATCCGTTGGTGTTGAATCTACTGTAAGGCGACCATGGAACACCTCTTTCAGACAGCTCTTGGCATCACCTCCCCCTTGAGTCCCTGACTTTCGATGTAGAGAACTCCCGACTGGATGTTTTCATTAACTTCCAACGGGGAGCGACCTTCAAAGATCCAGAAGACCCCTCCGGCAAGGAATACAAGGCATCCGACACCGTTCGTAAGCAATGGCGGCATATGAATTTCTTCCAGCACGAATGCTATCTGCACGCCCGGGTTCCAAGAATTGATCGGGGTGATAATAAGCCGCGTCTGATCTCTCCACCCTGGAGTGGCAGGCTCAGTGGCTTCACGCTGCTGTTTGAAGCCTTTCTGATCCAACTATGTCGGTCAATGCCTGTGCATCACGTCAACAAGCTGACCGGTACTTCCGACCATCGCCTATGGTCGCTACTGGAGCTTTACGTCGATACAGCTCGGCGAGATGAGGATTACAGCGAAATCCACACTGTCGGCATGGATGAAACGTCGTCTGCCCGTGGACACGAATACATAACCCTGTTCGTCGATCTTGAAGAAAAACGAACGCTGTTTGTCGCTGAAGGCAAAGACAGTGAAACGGTCAAGGCATTTGTGTCTGACCTGAAGGAACACGATGGTAAAGCTGAAAACATCAAACAGGTCAGTTGTGACATGTCTCCGGCCTTTATCAATGGGGTGCGGGAAGAGCTGCCAGAGGCTCAGGTGACCTTTGACAAATTCCACATCATCAAGATTATCAACGAAGCAGTGAATGCTGTGCGCAAGGAAGAGGCAAAAACCAATCCACTGCTGGCAGGTGCCCGCTACGCGCTGCTGAAAAACGAAAGCAATCTGACGGTGAAACAGAAAATAATCCGTGGCAGACTCTGTCTACCAGGCCTCAATCTGAAGCCGGTGCGAGCCTTGCAAATTCGGGAGACTTTCCAGCAAATCTACGCTGCGCCCAGCAAAGAGGAGTTTGAGGCCAGACTGAAGAAATGGTACTTCTGGGCCACCCATAGCCGACTGGAGGCAGTGGTAAAGGCCGCTAAAACCATCAAACGACACTGGGATGGTGTCCTGAACTGGAAGGAAAGCCAAATCAATAACGGCTTACTGGAAGGCCTGAATTCAGTGATACAGGCGGCCAAGCGAAAAGCTCGTGGTTACAAGAAGCCTCACTTTAAAACCATGGTGTATTTACTGACAGGTAAGCTGGACTTCACTACGGTCAACAAAGCCTGCTTACCCACTTAAAATTCAAAAGAGCCGTCATAAATGCCATGAGGAATCAATTTGCCATTACCGCAGCTGGGAAAATCATGATCATTGACGATGGTTGGCTCAACGGCGTCGGTAACGCCGTCACGATAGAACTCACCGAGTAACTCCTTCTTTTTCGTGTCTATGCTTAATACCGGCTTTCCTGCAGCCAGATACTCTTTTTTCAACCTGTCGATGTTCTCAAATTGGGCGTTACGATCAGCATGCTGCCCCATTGTAAGCTCCTTCTGTGATTTACGACGCCGGAAGTCTTGCATATGGAGCAATCGGGATAGGTATCCTTGTTTGCTGGCGTCCCAAGCTCTGTCAGTTTTCTGGAAATTTGGCGACGGGATAGGTTTGTCCACTTCACATTTTCCCGCATAGGATCGCCAGCCGTATGATTACGCATAACAGTCTGCAAGTTTTCAGCGAGCTTGGGATAAACTTCAGTTAAGCGTTTACGGCCTCCCCCTTTTTTCGCTGAGAGTTCGAGGGCTCAATGTCTGCCTCCAGCTCAGCAATTCCATGACTAATGGTTTTCTGATCACAGCCCAGCACCTGAGATATATAACCAATACCGCCATGACCGAGCTTAATAGCTTCAATAGCGGCATAATGCCGACGATCCCTTTCATTGAGTGATCGATAGAAAGTTCTCATGCGTTTTTTTACTAATGAGGGGTATGTAGCCATGGTTACCTCCAGCAATGGTTCAAAGTATTGACCATTGTCTGAGAGGTGTAAATCAGGAAGTTGTTTTTAGACTATTCCTAAGAGAGGTTTTTAGTATGGTTTTAGAAACCATTCTGGCAATATGAACACTGATTCTGGAGGGTGTGAACAGTGATTCTGGAAAATTCCAAAAAGTGTTCAC
>JAQFVO010000935.1 GCA_027942505.1 Endozoicomonas sp.
AAAAATCCTGCCATTAGTCCGGTGAGGGTTGCCAGGCTGTTCTTTTCGTCATTGGTGCCGGCCACAGATGACAGCCCATCATTTCAATTGACTTTACCCGTGGCCGGACGCCTGCCCGATGTCATCGGCCTTGGCGCCCGGGTGGCCAGTCGTTTCCTCTCTGAGAACTCGTTTGCCGGCAAACTGGTGACTGTACTGGTCAGCTGTTGTTCATCTTTGCAGATGGCCGGTGCTGTGTCCGATACCATAGACATCCCTGATGCCGAAACGCTGAGTAAAATCGGGCATGCCCCATCATTCCCACTGGATGGTCACTATCGACAAACCGGGGACATTACTGCCCGGTACTTTAAGCCGCTGGGCTCAGGCGTCAGACCTTTCACAGGCAGCTTTGATGGCAATGGGAAGCACATTGATCATGTTTCCGGCTGCCTGTTTGGGCACCTCAGTGGGGACAGCACAGTTACTAATCTGCATATTCGTGACGCCGTCATCAATTCTCGGGGTGAGGAACAGGATATGGGCGTTATCGCGTGTACCATGACAGGGAACTCCCGCATCAGCCAGGCCCTGGTGGAAAATAGCTCTGTTGACGTCGGCAGTGGGAAAAACTCCGCTATGACAGGACGTTTTGATATCAACGTTGCCATCGGTTCAGCACGTATGAACGGAAACGCACGCATTGATCATCTTAATGTGGTGAGTGGCCGTATCGATACCAGTGGCGGTGAGGTCACTGTTGGTGCCGGTGCCGGCACAATGGAAGGCAATGCCGTATTGAATCGGCTTAGAGCCATGTCCTTGCGTATTTCCACCCGCGATAAAACCTCTTATGCCGGTATTGGTGCCGGGCGTGTCATGGGTAATACTCTGGTTAATGGCACTACGGGGATAAATTGCACGTTGTCCACTTTATCCGAGACGGTGTGCGCCGCTACCGGCGTTGGTTCTGCGACAGGTAACGCCGTCATCGAAAATACCCTGTCATTGTCGAATGTGTATGTGGCTAACGCAATCGGCCATGCCAAGTGGTCGCCTCCTGTATATTGTCCAAGTTCTTATTTAGCTGCCGGTGTCGGTGCAAGTGCGGGTCAGGCCCTGGTGCTTAACACCACGGCAATCGATGACAGGATTTATGCAAACGCTCTGGGCACATGCGGTGAAGCTTATGCCGGTATCGGCATTGGGCAGGCCGGAGGCGTTAGCTACGCCAAATATACCGAGGCTATCCGTTGTAACCTCGGGGCTTCAGAGAAAAGCTTTAAGGATGTTAGTCGCCCGTTAGTATATCCGTCTTGGCTAGCACCAGAGAAGGGCAAGGCCTTCGGTAATGTTCTGCATTGTTTAAAAACTGAGCAAGTGACTGGTGGTAAAGTGGCCATTGATGGTGTGGTTCAACTCGATCGTTGTGTTGCACAACTTGAAGATGGTGTTTCCTGTAAGAACAGGCGCCATGGCCCTGGGAAGGTTCACTACTTTCCTGATTCGCCGGAGTGTGGTGATATCTGTTGGTCAACGGTCAGCAATGTCAGCAACAACGCTACCGGTATTCACTATGATCGCTCTTGTCAATATATAATTATGGACGAGCCCAATTTGTACTTAGTGCAGTGGGTCATAACAGGAATTACGTTGTTGGGTACATCTCTCTTGCTGGGGATAAGCTTATACCACCAGTACCGGCAGGGGAGGCCAGAAGGTGAGCCTGAATCAGCGGTTGACCGGGTGTTCCGCACATGTGAGGGGTATCTTGGAATTGCTCCGCCACCTGTGCATCGGCGTGGTTCTGATTCAGATCGCTAGTGCAGGGAAGCGTTAATACCCATACAACCATCGTCGTTTGCGCGAGCAGGTGTCGCAAAAGGCCTTGAAAAGAAGGGAGTCACGAAGAGCACAAAGAAGAGCTTTTCTTCTCCTTTGTGACCTTCGTGTTCTTCGTGGCTCAAGGCTTTTATGCTTTTTCCTCCTTCGCGCGGCTGGGGGGAACTGTTCTTTGATCGTTGAGTCTATTAGCCACAACCAGTCAGTCGAATAGCCATGCTGCCAGTAGCACCCGGTACAATCCCCAACTGTATCAGTCAGGGCGCCGTCTCCCAAGTATTGCCACATGAGTGTGATGCCCGGGCGCGACGGGGTATCTCTGTGCTGCCTGATGAGGCGCTATCCCACATTTTCAACTTCCTGGACTGTGACGATATCGCCCGGG
>JAQFVO010000949.1 GCA_027942505.1 Endozoicomonas sp.
TTGGCAATGGGGCTGCCCACCGCCAGATCATTCTGGCCGCTGTAGCGACTGAGCAGCAGGGCAAAAGCACTGAGCAGCACGGTATATAACGTGGTCTGCTGGTCACGGGCCAATTGTTGCAGTTGGCTGGACAGGGTTTTCGTCAGAGTGAACTCACAGCACTGCCCCCGGTAATCAAACTGTTGCGGGCGGGGATAATCCAGCGGCAGATTAAGCGGTTCCAGTCCAGTGAGCTGTTGTTGCCACCACTGGCTTTGTTGTTCCATCAGGCTCTCTTGCCAGGTCTCCCGTTGCCACAGGGTAAAGTCCAGATAGTTGATCTCCTGAGGTGGCAGCAGCGATTCCATAACGGATTTTTCGCTGGTGTCGGCCTGATAAAGCGTGGCCATTTCCCGACACAAGATATCCAGAGACCAACCATCAACGGCAATATGATGGAACAGAAGCAGCACTATTGCCTGCTCCCTGAACAGGACGATCCGCAAGGGGAAATCCTGGCTCAGTTCAAAGGGAGTATTGATGACCTTTGCCAGAGCATTGGGCAAATTCTCCTCGGTAATTTCACGACGTTCGAATTTTAGTAGATCATCGCTTACCTGTTGTATTCGCTGCCCATGCTCGTCCATAAAGAAACGGGTACGCAGAACTGGATGCCGATCAGCCAGTAATCGCATAACCTCGACCAGCCTTTCAGCACAGGCTTCGCTGTCCAGCCGCAACAATAACGGGATATGGTAGGCCGATGTTCCCTGCTCGAACTGTTCGATAAACCAGAGCCGTTGCTGGGTAAACGACATTGGGCCACTGATCAGGCCTCGGGCAGGGATTGGCGATAACCAGCGGGTCAGTTGTGGTGCCAGAGTGGCGATGGTCGGGTACTGGAACAGCAGGGCTACCGGGGCATCAACGGAAAGACTGTCGCTGATCTGCTGGCACAATCGTATGGCCAGCAGTGAGTCACCGCCAAGATGAAAGAAGTTGTCGTGTATACCCACCTGCTCAACGGCCAGCAAAGATTGCCAGAGCTGGCACAGTCGGGTTTCAGTGGCGTTGGTTGGCGAAGTGTAGTCGTCACTCTTTCGCAGCTCCGGTTCGGGCAAAGCCCGGGTGTTGAGTTTACCGTTACCGGTCACCGGGAAACTGGTCACTGCCATAAAAGCCGCAGGTAGCATATAAGCGGGCAGTTTCTGGCTTAATTGCTCCTGCAAGGCCGCTTCATCGATTAATTGGTCGGCCATAT
>JAQFVO010000968.1 GCA_027942505.1 Endozoicomonas sp.
CACAAAATCCCTTAGAGCGACAAAGTCCTGCGCGAGACTCGGGGCAGTTTATGAAATATCCGGGCTAGCGTTTTGCCGCAATCTTTTCCTCTATTTTATCCATCAACTGACCGGCAATATTGAGCTGGAACTGATTATCCAGTTCACGGATGCACGTGGGTGAGGTCACGTTGATTTCCGTGAGGTAATCACCTATCACGTCCAGCCCGACAAACAGCAACCCTTTTTTTTGCAGCTGCGGTCCTACCTGGCTGGCAATCCAGAGATCGCGCTCGCTCAGTGGCCGACCTTCGCCTTTGCCACCTGCTGCCAGGTTGCCCCGCAGCTCACCGGCAGCGGGAATACGCGCCAGGCAGTAAGGCACGGGTTCACCGTCGATCATCAGAATGCGCTTATCGCCGGCACTGATATCCGGAATGTACTTCTGGATCATGGCCTGGCGTTGCCCCATCTCGGTCAGCGTTTCAATAATTACGCTCAGGTTAGGGTCATCGGGCTGGGTGCGAAAAACTGAACTGCCACCCATGCCATCAAGTGGTTTGAGCACCACATCACCGTGTTCCGCAGCAAACTCCTTCAGCAGCCGGGTGCTGCGCGACACCATCACCGGCGGTGTGCACTGGGGAAACAGCGTGGCAAACATTTTCTCGTTGCAGTCGCGGATACTGCGGGGATTGTTGACGATCAATGTGCCGGCGGCCTGGGCCTGCTCCAGCAGGTAGGTGCTGTAGATAAACTCCATGTCAAACGGCGGGTCTTTGCGCATCAGGATGACATCCAGCGACTCAAGAGGCCGCTCCTGAGGCTCACCCAGCTGAAACCAGTTCTCAGGGTCTGCCTGCACCGTCAACGGTCGCATGCTGCCCATGGCCTGGCTCTTTTTCTGATAAAGGTCAGCCTGTTCGAGATAAAACAGTTGCCACCCCTTTTGACTGGCGGCCAGAAGCATGGCCAGTGAACTGTCTTTTTGATAGTTGATGGCAGCAATAGGGTCCATCACAATGCCGATGCTGATACTCATCTCAAGATGTCTCTATTGGTTGTCTTTGTTGTCGTCCGGGCTGGTCCCGGCGTTCGCACCATGGGCACAGGCCAGTGCTTCACCCAAACGGATGGTCTGGCCAGCGTGCCAGTGGGTCAGCCACTCAACCTGCTCTTTACCAAACAGAACGATGGCCGTGGAGCCCAGTTTAAAGCGTCCCAACTCTTCACCGCGTCCCAGCTGCACTGGCTGGCTGGCCTTGCCATAAGTGGTCGTCGCTACATGACCGCGCTGCGGTGTCACTTGTCCGGCCCAGACGGTCTCAATACTGGCTACGTTGATGGCACCAACCATAATAACCGCCATGGGACCATACTGCGTGGCAAAAACAGTGACGACGCGCTCATTGCGGGCAAAGAGGTTGGGTACCGTTTCGGCCGTTGTCTGGTTAACGGAAAACAGCCGGCCGGGAACATGAATCATCTGTTCCAGTTCGCCCGCAACGGGAATATGCACCCGGTGATAATCTTTTGGCGACAGGTAAATGGTGGCGAACTTGCCACCCATAAAACGTTCTGCCAGGGCCAGGTCACCACCTAAGAGTGCCACCAAGCTGTAGTCGTGTCCCTTGGCCTGAAAAATCCGGCCATCGTTGATATCGCCAATCTGGCTGATGGTACCATCGGCCGGGCTGACTACCAGAGAATTGTCGTCTGGTAGTGGGCGTGCGCCGTCTGTTAATGCGCGGGTGAAAAAATCGTTGAAGTTACAGTAATCTTCGGCTTTTGGCCGTTGGGCTTCATCCATATTGACCTGGTAATGGTCAATGGCCCAGCGGATCAGACTGTCTTTGACCCAGCGAATACGGCAGTCAACCAGGTAGTGCATCGACCGGGAGATCAGGTGGTGAGGCAAAATGTATTGAATAGCTGCGAACAGTTTTTCTTTCACGACAGAGGAGAATCCTGAGGTTAGGTACTTATGGTTTGGCCGATTCCATCTTCAGGCGGCCTGTACTCAAAACAGCAAACTGGCGCCATTGTAATTCATGCCGTGCCCGGCTGCACCCTGAGGATTTTACTGGGAATGTTTGCTATTTCGACTGATTGACGGTTGGCCTGCTGTTATGTTCAGGATTGGCTAAGCGTGCTATTTTTCCTCAGGACTCATTGCCTTGTTCACAGCTTCTGACTTCTTTTGCGCGGGCAAGTGAGGCCTCACGAGATAGCCGGAGCTCTTGGGGCGATCGACTGGCAAGGAGTACCTCGATCAAAGAGGGCGGAGTGACTATGTTGAAAATAACGCTGGGCAAAAGCCTTAAGTTTCCCAGAGGGGTGGTGGTTACCTGTTTGAATGGCTCAATACCCGGGCAACTTTGTAGCGGTTGTTTTTCAGAGGGATTGGCTGCTCCCTGCATGATGCAGTGTCGGGAGGCACTGAAGAGCACCGCAGGCGTCACTATCAGCCGTACCGCATGACAATAATCCGGACGTATGGTCTGAGGGTTTAAACTTTGGAGCCCGGTCTTCCTTCGTTTGATTCGAAGCGGAGAAATATTGAACTGTTCTACCGGTGCACCCGCAATGTTCCTGCCATGCACAGTCACCTCTTGATTAACCGCATTTAAGGGAACAATCTCTGTTAATGGCTCCAATCTATGCCCAGACCGGCAAAATGTTTTCTGGCTGTCAGTAGTAATGAACAGTAACGTTTCGCTGGGGACTGATCCTGCGGGTGCAGGCAGACCATCTGGAAACTGAGTGTTGACCTGCAGCTTCATAGAGAAATTGGCCTCGACGTTGAGGGCACCCAGTTTCAGGAAATGATTCTCGATTATTGTCTTGTCACATTGGAGCCCGAGCTGTCTGGAACAAGCATGTTCGTAGACAGTGCGTAGCTGATGGCACATGCAAACTGACCTTTCGTCCAGCTCCAGGTCAGAAGGTTGGTGGTCAGGAGGAACGTCCAGTGTCTGGAGGCCAATGTCATTGACCGGTGAGGGGTTGCCGCGAAGATCGCAACTGGTAAATGTCAGTGTCATTTCATTGTTGCCCCATGAACTCGTCCGGCACTTGAAGGTAAGGCCACACCCCTCGTTGCTGATCGGGCTTGTGGGAGACAGTGTTGGCAACTTGCCACGCAAAGATTCAATCCAGAAGAAATCCCGAACGGTGTCGTTGTATAGACCCGGTATGGTTGACCGGGGCCGGGGAGAGGGCTGCTTACCAACGGATCGGTCTGAGAGTCTGACGTGAGGTGTATGACTGCTGGCCTGACTGCCCGTCTCGGGGGGAGCAGTTAAAGAGGGTCCTGGAACTGGGAAACCTGGGCGTCTTGCACCGAAACTTCTTTCAGAACTATCCGATTCTGCAGCCATGTTTTGGTTAACAGGTGTGCCATGACCTGATACGGGACCATTGGTAAAGCTGGTCGATTCCATTTGTTTCTCCTGTCAGAGGACTGTGACAGTAAATTAAGCTGGCAAGTCCGCAGGAACTCCCCGAGGCTGAAAAAAGTATTGTGCCAGACAGACAGCAAAGATACCGGGGGCGTGGCTCGCTAGACTCCGGTTTGCGTTTCTTTCAATTCGACCGGCTAAACAAAAAATAGTTCTTGCCGGAATCACATTTTTATTCTGTAAATTATTTCAGATTGCTGATGGCATTGAACAAATGAACGGGATGTTACACACATGAGGTCAATTTTATGGGTGTGCTTTTTCTCCCTTTTTCTAATCAGGCGCAATTCATTTCAATGTTGTCGTTGCCCGATTGAGTGCAGCTATGAATCTTTTCGATCGATGCACCTTTTGCAGCACCTTTTGCACAACCATTTCGTCTTGTATTGCAGGATTCGTTTTCAGCATTCTCAGCCTGT
>JAQFVO010000980.1 GCA_027942505.1 Endozoicomonas sp.
AACGCTTCAGCCAATCGTTGATGGGCAAAAAACGTCAACGACGCCCCGGTCTGGCTCAGGTTAACTTGCAATTAAACGACAATGGATTAAGAGTTGAATATCAGGCTGCCGAGTTTTACCGACAGCAGGGCTGGCAGGTGTTTTATGTGGAAAACACCCTGATGACCGCTTTGGTCGGACTCTATTTCTGGGACATTATCTTTGCCGATATCGACGGTGCATTTTTTCATCCGTTCCAAAGTGCTCCTGCCGATTTGGTGACGCCCGAGTTCTATTACCGGCGCGAACATCTGCTCAAGGAGCGCCTGGCAGCCATGCAGTACGAGGATGTGTTAGCCCGGTGCCTGGCGACCTTTGTGCAGAAACAAGGCATCCGCAACCGGCTGGTCAACTGGCCAGCCATTGGTCGGGAACTTATTACTATCTCGTTGTCGCTTATTAAGCCTGACCATCTGCATGCCATATTTGCCAGACTGGTGTTTGATATTGCCAATAACCGCAGCGGCTTTCCTGACCTGATTCTTTTCGCCCCGGATAAACGACAATATCGTTGGGTAGAGGTGAAAGGCCCGGGCGACCGGTTGCAGGAAAACCAGAAACTCTGGCTTAATTTTTTTGCCAAACACCATATTCCTTTCGAAGTAGCTTACGTCAGCTGGCTATAAGGCAAAATTGCTCAAGATGCGACTGACAAAAGAAACTCATCAAGCAACGCCAGCATGTCTGCGCTTTGCAAAACCACGGCCGAGGGCTGATGAAAAAACGCTTTGAGCCGATCAGGCGGCAGATGCAGCAAGGGTTTTTGTTCGTCGCTGTCATCTTCGGACAATAAATTCTCATTCGGTGGTAGTTTTGCCTTGTAGACATACTGATACTCACGACTAAGCCAGATCAGCGCATCCTCGTCGGTGCCAGGGTAGTGGTTGGCCAGCCAGTAAAAAAACAGATTTTCAATAACCTTTACCACGGCGCAGTGCGGAGAAATATTTTTCCGTGGGGTCAAAAAGGGATCCAGCAAAGGATGGGCACCAAGTTCCTTCATTTTGTAGTTAGCCAACCCATCTTTCACCGGAATCTTCTCGTGCGCCAGAACATAATCTATTTCCGGTTTTAAAGCATTGATGATTTCCGGCTTGATCCCAGCTCTGACCTTGGGAGCAATTTTTTTCTGCAATGCACTTTTCGCCAGTCCGGTGCAATCAATAATAACGGTTCTGGCACAGACAGCGGCCGTTTGATCAACAAACGCCGGTTCGCCGGCCACCAGCTTTTCTGGCACCAGAGTGGAGTCGGGACCAGGATGATAGCGCCGCTGTTGATGGACACGTCGCTGCACTATTTTGTCGCTCAACGTTCTGCTAAGAGGTATCACTCTGGCAGTCAGCCTTGATGGCTTGCCGCTCTGTGACATCCTCCAGAATGGCAACTGAATGGTTGTCGGTTTCAGAGGATAAGTCATGGCCAGCTCGGTCACTTGCGCCAAGGCCTCGCCATCAAGCCCTTTAACCAGTTTTTGCAACAAACATAACAGAACCGCCTTGAAGAAATTGGGCGAGCACTGATACAGCTCGCTGAGCCAGTCAATATAGCTGGGATCGATCATTGATTCAGGGGCTGAGTTGACCATACTCATCAGCGAGTCGTAACGGGTTGTATAAAAAAAATACCTTGGTTTCTCCTGCCGTGTCATCCGCTCCAGACTGTTGACAATAATGGTGTGCCAATCGCCCCAATCATGTCTGAACTGCTGGAAAAACTGCGGTGTTAGCAGCAATTCCCAAAGGGGGGGAGGATAATGCGTTCTGGCATCGGTTGGAGGCAGGTTGATAAAATCCAACAGCAACTTTTTCAGCAGGACAGACTCCTGTGTGAACGTCGCCACCGGATCGGTCAGCTGCCATTGCATTCTGGTCAGAAGCAGCTCGATCCTCATTTTCAGTGACCTGTCACGCAGCCCCAGCAGCTCGACAAGGTTCGTGACGCAGACCACTGATTGTGCATCTTGCCGGCCCGCCGCCACAGGTACCGAGACTCTTTGTGCCGATGCTGCACCCTGCGGGGGAGCCTCTGCCGGGGTTCCTTGCGCCGTTTTGCCACCTTGCTGGTGAGTATCCACAGGCGCGGATGCCGGCATTGCCTGCGGCACAACAACCGGTGAGTCAGATATACGCTGCGGCGGTTCGCCGCCGGCATCGTACAACCGCCAGCTGTTACCACCATCGAGGCTAAGCTCGACAAAAGCGTGAGAAGCCCCATTCGACACACAGCGCGCCGCAATGCCCCAGTAGTGACAAAGGACCTGAAAGATAAGTGCCTTGTGGCGGCAAACACCCTGCTTATGGGACAGCAGGTTGAGCAACAGCGATTCACCCTGACCCTCAACGTTCTTGACGGCGACGAAGGTATCCAGCCACTCCTTTAACGCCAGCAGTCGTTGTGAGACCAGTTCAATGCCATTGATCGAACGCAGCTCTCGAAAAGCCGGGCAACTGCACTTCTTGCCAGGGTAAAACACTCGCTCATCCAATAACTTTTGCTGGCGAGGGGTGCAAAGACGCTCGTTGCAGACCAGCCGCTCATTGGCTGCCAGCGGGGTAAAATAACGCTGGCGCGGGATAATCATAAAATCAATAACGACTCTGGTCGGCTCCCGGAGCGACGGCTCCCGGAGCGCCTGTCTGATCAGCAATTGTCCGGTCAGCTCACTGCGAGCCAGCTCGACAGAAATGTCTGGTTGCACCCGCAGGGCGCGCAACTGATCAGCATCACTCAAAGAGGGTAGCGCCTGCCACTGGGAGTGGAGCGTCAACGTCACATTGCCAGGCACCTCATCCTTACCCGGCGTACCGAACGGTGACAGCCTGTTACAGGCCAGATGTCGCACCGCACCATATTGCCAGGTTAATTTGTAGTGACACAGCAGTCCGTGCTCATCAAGCGCGATCTCTCTAAAAAAGATGCGGTAATGGTTACAATCGTACCGATCAGGGGGAAAGTGCTGGGTGACATTGACCGGTTCTCGCTTAGTGATGTCACCAAAGGAGGCCAGTTCACTGATACATCGTTGGCTCATGCCGACCGCTGGCCTGCTGGCAAGCGTTGCCTGCACAGCACTGATCACGTCCTGGGCTGTTGCGTTGCGGGTCACCTTCAGATGACCTTCTTGCAACTCGGTCCCCACCAGCGCACCCCACAACTTCAGAAACACACC
>JAQFVO010000992.1 GCA_027942505.1 Endozoicomonas sp.
CTATGGCACTGCTACCGTATCTTGTCGAAGCGGCCAGAGAACCGGCACGTACTCGTGGTACTCAGTGACGGGATGCCTAACCCGTGCTCGATAGACCAAGGTCGAGAGTTGGCCGAAGCCGCTTTGAAAGCCACTGTCAAAGACATCGAGAGTCGCGGCATGGAAGTGATTGGCATCGGGATCATGGAAGAAGGGCCGACACTTGTACAAGAACTGGCACACGGTCATGGACTTGAACCAGCTTGCCGAGACTGTGATTGACGAACTGGGAGCTACGCTGATGGGCAAGCATCTGAAAAAGTAATAACCTGACGGGCGCTTGTGGAGCGCCTTTTTGTTCCGAACGAGGATAACAGCAATGAAAAACACTGAAACAATTCAAGAGTATTACCAGAGTTTGAAGCTGATTGTCGAAGCAAGCACTGGCGACACGCTCCGAGAGAATCTGGCGTCAAGAATTAAGTCTTATGCGCCAATTCAAAGGCTTGATTAATCCAGTCGCTAACCCTGAAAAACTCAAGCGTGCCATTGAATACCTTGCCGTGACACTGGTAAATCACGCTGAAGAAAGACGGGAAATGACCGGTGTCGATTCACTGGCTGATTTCATCGCTGAACATTACCGGCAACCGGGATTTGCGGACAAACTTCTACAGTACAAAAGAGCTTATACACGGCCAGGAGGGGCGCATGAACCCCCTGTGCGACCTGGTGATATTTTAATGCCAGACGACACCGACCAGTGAAACTCAGGGCCAACAAGCGATTGATTTTCAGCTCGTCATGGTTCCGCCTGCTCCCTGCCGCTCGGCGGGGGGACTATGTGTTCATGGCCAGCGTTGCGGCTGAAGTCAAAAAACACCGGATCAAGCGGAGCGATCTTGGTGCTGTACAAAAAGTGATCAACCAGTTACACGAACTTAATTCGTAACATTGACTGCAATGTGTTGTTTTCACGACAAACTAGCGTTATGTTACGGGAACTTTTCCACCAAAACTACACATATGACTATGGACGATTTACAGACACGATTAAAACAACTTGAGTCGCTAGTCCAGCAAAACCGGCGCGAGACCCGCAAGGAAGTACTTGAATTACAAGAGAAAAATATTCGTCTGGAGCGTGAGCTGATTTTGCTGCTGGGGCAGGTCGAGGAACTGTCCTGTGGCTCTCAGCCAGAACCGGAGAGTGCGCCAGTCAGTGCGCCAATCAGAAGGTCTGAGCCTAGACCCGATATGTCGGTACACTTTGTCCAGCACACGAAACGTGAGTCTGAGGAACTGAGAAAACTGGAACTGATGGCCGACAAAATAGCGCCGATCGACGAAAGTATTATCAAGCGCTTTACCGCGTTGACGAATACGGGCCGAGCCACGGCTATTTTAGTGTTGCTTGGCTACAGTGTCGAAGAGATCGAAGCCCGATCAGACGCCAATGCCATGGCGATTCGCAGTCGCATTGGCAGACTGAACACGATGTTCAAGACCAACAACCGGCATGATCTACGTGTGCGTTTGTTGAAAGTTTGTCAATCGCTTGGAATTGAACCGCTTTCGGAACCTATTTTGAAAGGCTGAGTCCAACATAGTTTGCGAGAGCGAACTATGAAGCCGAAGTATCTCAAACTCGTTAAGTACACGACCGGAATCTATTACTTGCACGGCACCCTTGCCGGTAGGTCCATTCGCAAAAGCACCGGCACTCGTGATCTGGCCCAAGCCAGACTGGCAGCGGTACATTATGAACTCGATGTACTGATGCAAGCGACGGGTGCCCGTGATTACCTTGATCCACTGTTCAGTGAGTGCGTCCGGCACTACGAAAAACACGTTCGTTATTCCCGCAAGAATCAGTTTATTGTTGACCGGCTAAACCAGTGCTTTGGTTCTCTGTGTATCTGTGACATTGACCAAGCGAAGATAGACAGGTTCGTAGCCGAGAACTTTGTTGCCAGGGGATTAGCGGCGTCAACAACAGAGCGAAACTTGAATGTGTTTCAAGCCATTCGTAACCACGCTGTTAAGTACAAGCTGGTACAAAAAGGCAGCCTCCCGACAATCAGTTACGACCGTGTGAGCAAGCACGATCACCGGATGAACGTTGTTGACAAACAGACAAGAGACGAGATTATCAGCCGTGCTCGCCAGCCGGTGAAAGACGTGCTGATTTTTCTCTGGTACACCGGCTCTCGAATTGGCTGTGCGCTCGATCGCTGCTGGCACGACCGCATTGACGATTCGGTTAAAGGCAAAGCTATCAGGCTGTACACTTGCAAAGGCGGCAGGAGCAAACTGCGCCAGCGTCGGGAGTACACTGTGCCAGAAGTGCCGGAGTTAACAACAATGCTGGACCGGCGCTTGATTGCTGCCAGGCAAAAGAAGTTTCTGCCCAGCGACAGGATATTTGATATTAGTGACACCAGTGTTAGACAGGAACTGGCCAGAATAAGTAGAGAACTCGGCGTCGACGACTTTTTGCCGCATGATATAAGACACTGTTTCGGTACTTATCTGGCACAGAATAAAATTAAC
>JAQFVO010001005.1 GCA_027942505.1 Endozoicomonas sp.
TCAATGGTGGAGCTCAAGGTGGACCTTGGTCAACGCAGCTACCCCATCTTTATAGGTACCGGATTGCTGACTGACCCTAACTGCTTTCTGCCCTGGATCAGGGGGCGGCAGGTGGCCATCGTCACTAATGCCACCGTCGCTGCCTACTACCTGTCATCCCTCAAATCGGTGCTGGCCGACCACGACCCGACGGTGATCATGCTGCCCGATGGTGAGCAATATAAAAACCTGACAACGCTCAATCAGATTTTTGATCAGCTGCTGCAGGAGCGTCACAGCCGACAAACCACGCTGGTGGCGTTAGGGGGTGGGGTTATCGGAGATATGGCCGGTTTTGCCGCAGCCTGCTACCAGCGGGGAGTGGATTTTATCCAGGTGCCCACGACGTTGCTGGCCCAGGTAGACTCATCGGTGGGCGGCAAGACCGGCGTCAACCATGCACTGGGCAAGAATATGATCGGCGCTTTTTATCAGCCGAATGTGGTGGTGATTGACACCTCAACGCTGAATACCCTGGCTGATCGGGAGCTGGCTGCCGGACTGGCAGAGATGATCAAGTACGGGCTGATCGTTGATTCTTCATTTTACCAGTGGCTTCGGGCAAACACAGGGCGCCTGATTGCCCGCGATCCTGAAGCAATGTCCTGGGCGATCCAACGCTCCTGTCAAAACAAGGCCAGAATTGTTGTTGCCGATGAGACTGAGTCTGGCCTGCGGGCGCTGCTTAACTATGGCCATACCTTTGGCCATGCCATTGAAGCTCACACGGGCTTTAGCGCCTGGTTGCATGGCGAGGCTGTTGCCGTGGGCATGGTTATGGCTGCTGATCTCTCCCGGCGCGAAGGATTTATTGCCAACAGTGACGTTGAACATCTGGTCGATCTGCTGGCAGAATTCAATCTGCCGGTGACTCCTCCTGCTGGTCTTAGCCCGGAGGATTTTATGCGCTTGATGGCAGTGGATAAAAAGGTGGTCAATGGCCAGCTTCGTCTGGTGCTGCTCAAATCCATCGGCAATGCCATCATCAGCGACACATTTAACCCGCACAATTTGCGTGATTGCCTTAAACATTACTGTTCTTGAACGCCTGCTACAGGCTCTGAGGTTGGCAGGTAGTACCACGCCTGTCCGGTATTGTTTACGCTGATGCAACGCAGTTCCGAACCTGATGACGCTAATTGTGCTGGAGGTCAGTTATCTTTGACATGTGGAAGTTATTTACAGACAACTCCTTAGGGCCTGGGGGGTATTTTTGACTACTTGTGAGGCAATCATGACGCCACTGAAAAATGACCGGCTACTGCGCGCACTGCTGCGCCAGCCTGTGGATGTAACGCCGGTCTGGATGATGCGCCAGGCTGGGCGCTATCTGCCAGAGTATCGGGCAAGCAGGTCAAAGGCGGGTGACTTTATGGCATTGTGCCAGAACCCTGAACTGGCCTGTGAGGTTACCTTGCAGCCATTGGCTCGTTATCCTCTCGATGCGGCCATTCTCTTTAGCGATATTCTGACTATTCCCGATGCCATGGGCCTTGGGCTTTTCTTTGAGAGCGGCGAAGGTCCGAAGTTCAGAAAACCGGTACGAAACGCTGCCGATGTTGCCGCGCTTAAGGTACCTGATCCTCGGCAAGACCTGGGGTATGTAATGGATGCAGTCGCCCTGATTCGCCGGGAGTTGGGTGGCTCAGTGCCATTGATCGGTTTTTCTGGTAGCCCCTGGACGCTTGCTACTTACATGGTTGAAGGGGGGAGTAGCAAAGACTTTCGTCGCGTAAAGGCGATGATGTTTGACCAGCCGGAACTAATGCACCGTTTGCTCACCGTGCTGGCCGAATCGGTCACCCTCTACCTGAATGCACAAATTGCCGCTGGTGCCCAGGTGGTGCAGATTTTTGATACATGGGGTGGTGTACTTAGCCCGGCAAACTATCGGGACTTTTCCCTGCATTATATGACGAAGATCGTCACAGGCCTGGCAAAAGAGAGTGACGGCAGAAGGGTGCCGGTTATCCTGTTCACCAAAAATGGTGGGCAATGGCTTGAGGCAATGGCCAGTAGCGGGGCTGATGCGCTCGGTCTGGACTGGACAACGGATATTGCAGAGGCACGCCAGAGAGTCGGTGCACAGGTGGCTTTGCAGGGTAATATGGACCCTTCTGTCCTCTACGCCTCACCGGAGCGAATCCGCCAGGAGGTGGCAGCAATTCTCACCAGCTTTGGTGCGGGCAGTGGACACGTCTTTAATCTTGGGCACGGCATACATCAGTATGTCGACCCGCACAGGGCGGGTGTTTTTATCGATGCAGTTCATGAGCTTTCGGCACGGTAGCAGCGTGCCAGAATATATGGCTCTGTTGATTACGGTGCCATCTTGTGATGCAAGGCCCTCTGCTGAAATGTAGCTATATATCGGTGTTGTTGTGACTAACAGAGATGGTACGGTCACTACCACCCGTTATCTTAGCGAATGCAGGGAGATCTGATCTTTTGCGATTACCTCGAAGCATGGTGCCACAAAAAGCGTAAAAGCCTTGAACCACGAAGGAAAAGAAAAGCTCTTCTTTGTGTTCTTCGTGGTTCCCTTCTTTTCAGAGCCTTTTGCGATGCCTTCCTTTCCGGGGATGGCGGTCAGCGGGGTAATTCGAGCTTTTCCAATACTCCCCCCACTCGTCATTTCTGAGAAGGTTGGTATTTTTGACCATTGCACCTACTGGTGTTGTACAACGTCAGCAGGTTCTATTGAGTCCCTGCATAATCAGGCAAAAAGGGCACATAATCGCGTTCAGTGATAGCAACCCGGCAGGCTGGGCAGCGTGGTGGCAGAAGCCTCACTAAGCGGCCAACGCATGGCTTGCAAACCGGCATGCCCGGGTGTCCATTTTTCTCGGGCTGGCCCTGCGGTGCCGTATTGTGGTTGAGAAGTTTTGGTATTGCCTGCGACTCCAGGCAGATGCAGCACTCATACTGTCGATTATTTCGGGCTTGCAGCAACTGCTGGTTGCGAGTTTGCTGCCTTGCTATGCACTCTGGCAGAGTAAAGAACTCTACAGGCTCAAGATCGGCACATTGATGATGCTCGATGGAAGCACGGGGTTTGAACAAAGCCTGAATAATCTGTGAAATAGAGCCCCGACCAATCGATTGTTTTTTAAGAGCAGGAACAGACAGATAACTGTCAATCGTTGGAAGTATCGACTGGAGCTGCTTAAACAAGGATTCAACAGTTTCCAGGTCTATTTGGTTCAGGGCCAATTTGTACTGTAGTATCCGGCCAATAAGACGACATGCTGTCTGGGCGCTAATAAGCCGGCGTTTTGTTTTTGGCTCTCTGGTGCGCAGCTCCTCTACTAATGACATTAATTCAGAAAAACGTCCATGGATGGTTAATTTGGCGATATGATCAAAAAGTCCCTTGATTAACAGGTGATTGCCAGAACTATCCCTCATTAAAGAGCCTAGCTTTTGTGGTGTTGCAACAATCCGTGTTGATTCGCCATCACCAGTCGACAGATCCGTACCCTTATCAAGCCACTGTGGAACTACTGTGCTACGGAATTGATCAATAAAATGTTGCAACACATTACCGTTATTAGGTCTTGCAACAGTCGGGGGTGCCGCAACAATTGATGCCTGATGTGTATTAAGCCGATCAATATTTTTCTGCACAAGTAATGTAAGCTGTTCAGGCGGCAGAGGCTGTTTGAGAGACTCTATGGGGATCATCAGTTTATTTTTGTCAGGAACACCAGCAGTACGCAGCAATAATTCTGCCAACGACTGGTTCAGGTTTGGAATTTCAGCCATATCGGGCAAGATGGCTATCATCAGGGAGGTGATGCCCTTGGTCTCTTTGGCAAGCGCCAGCAGGTTCGGCAGCATTTCCTTAATGGATTCCAGTGAGAGCCGAGGTTGAGACAATATTTCATCCTGAACCAGCTTTTGCAAATAGACATGTCTCAGCTTGCTCTCGACTTTTTTTCCAGCTTGCCGGTGAATGGTTTCGATCGCTTCATCCAGAGACGTGATATGGTCAAGTGACGTGCTGGGAATGTGCCTGAGCGCTTCCTGCAAACTTCGTTTAACCCCGTACAGCGTAAAACTGTCAGCTTCGTTCCCTGTCAGGCGGCCCGTCAGGTGTCGGCTGGCGCGAATCAGGTCACCGTCATAAAACACTGAATGATGGAACAGGCTGGATGAAGGTACAGCCTGATTGTCACTGTCTCGCAATGTCACCTGATCTGTAGCAATGAGCTGCATTGCCTGAAAGAACGCTTGAGGTGGTAGCCGGTTGACATAATCAAGGTACTCTCTGGCTACTGCGGGGTTCCCATCACGATCCCGAAGAAGGGTTGCCAACTTGTTTGCAACGTGGGTCAGGGTTTCACCCGCCGGTAGTGACCGGCTGAGATAATCAGGACTGTTGATCAAATTAGTCAATGAGTCTCTGACCTGATAGTAGGTTGTGGCGATCTGTTCAACATCAGGGCGGGCTGTCAGCAATTCGGTGACCAGATCATTCAGAATGGTCAGATATTGAGACACTCTGTAAACAGGAGGGTCTGCGATTCCAGTGTTCTTGTTACCCAGGCGGTAGCTACTGCCGGTTTGTTCTGGAAACATCAATCGTCCATATAGCCATTCTTCATAACCTGGCACATATAAGCTGCTCAGGTAGTCTTCCGCAGTTATAGCAAATGGAAATGACATTACCTGGGCAACCTCAGCATTTCGCACCACACAGGTTCGCCAATGTTGACCTCTGTAAGTCATTGATCCGGCGTTGGCGACTAATTTCAGGCCGGACATGTCTTCAGTGGCAAACACCTTATGCCCCTGGTGCCAGCCATAAATAGCCATTGATCTTTTTACTGCGCTATTCTCTTTGGCGATTTCCTGCAGTTCAGGGACTCCGGAATTGGGTGCAGTGCCAGCCAGAGTCAGTGACTGAGCGTTTCTTGAGTAGTTCTCAAAGGCAGACCTTCGTGTGTTGATGGAGGGATTCACAAATAGTCCTTCACTGTTGACTGATTTAAGTTGATGCCAGTTGGATTGCTCTTGATGGGAAAAGTTCAGCACATGGTCAGTTTTTGCTATGAAGGCCGGTGGGGTGATCCGGCGGTTTGCGACAACCTCCGTTGCGAGATTGACGATGGCGCATCGTGGATTTCTCTCTTATATAGAAAGTTATTGTGAAATATCAGGGCGAAATAACGCAAATGCCCCCGTAATCGGGGGCAAGTGGACAGATTGGCCTGAACCGGTAATCAGGCGATGCTTATGGTGCCAGCGGCAGCTTGTTTGAGGCGCTGCTCGTCCAGCCGGTAGGTTTTCTTGTAAATAACGGCGCTGAGCATAACGAGAATGGCAGGGATCAGGATCATAAGCACTTTCAGACCAAAGATAGTCTCGGCAGACTGCACTTCATTGGGCACATAGCCGATCATGGTCAGGCCGAAACCGATCAGGAAACCCGCCAGGGCACCCGCACCCTTAACCAGCATGGTCTGTACCGAGAAGATAATGCTCTCGCTGCGCAGACCGGTTTTCTTTTCACCGTAATCCACTACGTCGGCCAGCATCACGGTGGACAGACCGTTGAACAGACCGTTACCGAACTTCAGGGAGGCACCGGCAATACCCACCAGAATGGCACTTTCCGGAGCAATCACGCTGCCTGCGAACAGGACGATGCTGCACAGGATCGGGAAGCCACAGGCCATCGGCCACATTAACCGGCGGTCCACCACCCTGGCAATCCACGGGAACAGGAAGATACCGGAGAATTCAGCAACACCTGAGACCAGAGAGAACATCGGGAACAGATCTTCCCGACCAATGGCATAGGTAAAGTAGTAGATGGCAAAGCCACCAATCAGCTGAATAGCGATGTTAAACGAGAGGACAAAACCAATCAGTGATTTCAACTGATCATTGCCGCCAATGATTTTTTTGACATCGCCGGCATTGAATTTATCGCTGGAGATTTTCAGCTCCACCTTCTCTTTCACCTGGAAGAAGGTGATCAGGGCACTGGCGATAAAGGAAAGGATGATACCGATACACAGATAGAAGAAACCGTTGCCTTCATTGCCATCGCCCAGCAGGCCCACAGCGTAGAGGCCGTAACCACCCATAACTGTCCAGGCAATGCTGGCAAAAATGCGCGGCCACACCACCAGGTGCTCCCGTTCTTCACGCTTGGAAGAGAGCGAGGGAATCATGGACCAGTAAGGGATGTCCATGATGGTGTAGGTGACACCCCAGAGGATGTAAGTGATGGTAGCGTACACATAGGCGCTGGTACCCTCGAAGTTGTGAGCACTGAATACCATCAGAAGTACCGCGGAATTGACCAGGGTACCGATCAAAATCCATGGACGGAATTTGCCGAAGCGGGTGCGGGTGTTATCAACGATCATGCCCATCATCGGGTCGGTGAAGGCATCAATAACGCGGGCCACCAGGAACAGGCCACCGACAAATGCCGCCGACAGGCCGACGACATCGGTATAGTAATACATCAGGAAGATGTAGATGATGGAGCAGGCAAAGTCCTTGCCCAGGGCACCAAGGCCGTAAGATGCTTTGGTTTGCAGCGAAATGTGCTGGTTGTCTGTTTGAGGGGTCATAGAAAATACATCGGATGCTATGAAAAAACTGCGATTGACCGGGTTGCACCTGTTCGGAACAGAAATAGTCCCCATCAGACACCGGCCCGGCAAAATGTCCCATTCTGGCAGGCGCAATATGATAAAAGTTATCTATATTGCTCGCATCTGAACAGGTTTAAACACATGCATACTATTTCACTTTGCCGGCAAGGTTATTGACATAGCTCAACTTGTGTAGCAGTTATAAAAAATCTTGCAGTAATTAAAACGTTCCGGGCTTCGTCCCGGCGTTATGACGCTGGGACTAGAAGGCTGTCCGTGAATAGACGACCCTACGCGGCAACTGCTCCTGCATTGCTCTGGCTCCTGCATCCATGCAGTCGTGCGGCTGCGATAAATTGGTCTGAAAATTCCTGCTTCTTCGTCAAATAGCCCCGCTACTCTCCTCAGAGGCAGAAATTTTTATCCTCAATTTCTCTAAATCCCCGCTACAGGCGCTATTCTCGGACAGCCTCCCTGGGAGGGCGTAACAAAGTAGGAAGGTTCTGAGAGTACCCTTGGAACCCCCGCCCGACAGAGCGGAGTGTCAGCCAGTCACTGATGACTGAAGGTCATCACAACTTTCGGGCAGGCAAAGTGACCACTGCCGTCTAACGGCCTGAGATGGTCAAGATCTACGATGGGTGTAGTTCTCCTGCTACGACGACGCCTCGTTGATTAACAATTCTCCATAATTCCGGTACTCAGAACGCGA
>JAQFVO010001029.1 GCA_027942505.1 Endozoicomonas sp.
GGCAATAACACGAAAGTCAAAATGGCCATCAAGAAAAATAGTCGTGGCTCTAAATTGGTGGCGGTGAAAAAAATATACACCTCTGAATGGTTCTGTAGAAAAACCGTTGATTCTTGCCGCAGGCGCTCCTTACGTGAGATATGCCTGCAGCGTCGTGCCAAGTCTTGTGCGCCGGCCGTTTACGGCATTGCTGAGCGGATGGACCAGGAAAAAAAGTGCCACAAAATGTACCTGGCCATGGAGCTGATCAAAGCGCCCAAGCTTGAGAGCATATATCGTTTCCTGGCTCGGAAAGACAAGCTTACCATAGCCTGTTCCCTGGCCATAAAACTCGATTTACTGCATCACAAGCATATTTATGCGGGAGATTTTAAAGATTCCAACGTCCTGGTTGACCCTCAGGACCTGCAAGTAACCATTATTGATTTTGGCTGCTCCTGCGATCTTCGGGAATCCATTGAGCTGAATTTCGACTATACAGGCATCTGCCATTACCACGCACCGGAAGTCTATCAGGCCTCCCGTTACTACTGTGCGAGCACTGGTCTCCATAAACTTCCGCCCCCCGATCCCTTTCCGGGCATCTACAAAAACCGACTGCTGTTACCAAAAAAAGCCGATATCTACTCTCTGGGCATTATTCTGGCCAAAATGTTCAGTCGTCGCCCCTCTGGCAGATGGTGCCTTACCTACCATGAAGACCCCCTGACGACAATCGCCCGGTTTAATAAGCAGGTGCAAAGAACAATGAAGTTAGCGCAACTTGACCGTGACCTGAGGCCGTTGGTTGCACAGATGTTGCAAGCTGAGCCTGACCGGCGGCCTGATCTGGCGCAAGTAGTTAAGACGCTGGAAACTCTGAGACCAGCCGGGAGCCAGGCAAAATAGCGTGACGTTCGGTAAAAAAAACAGTTGGTTAGCGCCAGTATTAGAGATAGAATCCGGCACCTTTTACCCGGTGCGCCCGAGTTCCCTTACCTCAGTAAAAAGGATTTACCATGCAAAATCGCAACATGAACATTCTGTTTGCCCTGTCGCTGTTCCATATCATTACCATCACTGCCAGTAACTACCTGGTGCAGATTCCATTCCAGTTTTTCGGTATGCATACGACATGGGGCGCCTTTACATTCCCGTTTATTTTCCTGGCCACCGATTTGACCGTGCGGGTTTACGGCTCTGACCAGGCACGCAAGATCATATTTACTGCCATGTTTCCCGCGCTGTTGATCTCTTACCTGGCATCGGTGTTGTTTGTCAATGGCACCTTTGAGGGATTGGCCGGCCTGGCCAACTTTAATGTGACCGTGGCACGAATTGCGGTGGCCAGTTTTGTCGCTTACCTGATTGGTCAGGTAATGGATATTACGGTTTTTAACCGCCTGCGCCAGAGTGCGCGTTGGTGGGTAGCGCCAGCTTGCTCCACGGTGGCCGGTAACCTGATTGATACCCTGAGCTTTTTCAGCCTGGCCTTTGCCGACTCATCAGACCCGTTTATGGCGCAACACTGGGTAGAGATTGCTTTCGTGGATTATGGCTACAAGCTCGCTATTAGTATGTTGTTCTTTTTGCCTATGTACGGTGTGTTGCTGAACTTTTTGATGAACCGGCTGAATATGCCGATCAGTATGAATGCTCAGCCAGCAGCTTGAGTGATGATGCCCGCCCCATGTGTTGCGAAGAAGGGGGCCGGGAAGGCAGTGGGACAGAGCGTTTTTTCTGAGTTTGCCTGAGTAAGGTCCAACAAAAAAGGCTTCCTTTGTGTCTTCATGTCTTTGCCGTGAAAGAAAATTGCCAAGTCACGGAGAAGAGAAAAAGCTTTTCCTCTGTGGCTTAAAGCTTTCTGGTTGCATCATTGGTTTGACTGGGACGCGTGGTGTAAGTACGTTGTCGCTAATGTCTTGAGCGCTTGCTTTGCGGCAATCGCTCCCCAGCAAGAGGCCGAACAATAAATGAGTATTTGCGTACTGGCTCAGCGGTTGACTCAAGGCGCCGATTTGAAAGCGGCCATACAGGCTATGGTGCGCCAGCACGGTATCACGGCGGGCTCCCTCGCTTCGTGCGTGGGTTGTCTGACAACCATCAATCTGCGCCTGGCAGGTGCTGAGGCCACGCTGGTCCGTCATGGTCCATTTGAAATTGTTTCAATCATGGGCACGCTGACGCCGGATCATCAGCATATCCATATCAGTGTGGCAGACGACAAAGGTTCAGTATTTGGCGGGCATCTGCTGGAAGGTAATATTGTTGGCAGCACTGCCGAGCTGATCATTCACAGCTACTCTCAACTGCGTTTTTCCAGAGAGTTTGATCCCGCAACAGGGTATACCGAACTGTTGATTAAAAACACCTGATCAACCATCCTGGCCGCAGTAAGGAGTTGTCTTTAAATAATTTCCACATTTTAGGACGCTACCCGCCGCCCGCAAAGGCTCAACCGTTTGTGCTT
>JAQFVO010001040.1 GCA_027942505.1 Endozoicomonas sp.
AACGTTAAGTGATTCTTGCTGCTGTTTTAGCTGCGAATCAGCTTCGGCCAACATGCCACTGAATACAACCGCTGAGCTGGAAAAAAATGATTCCGGCCAAACCTGCACACAAAAAAAGAGCCGCATTGCGACTCTTTGAGTTGGTTGTCTGAAGGTGCTTACTTGACCACTTTCAAGTGTGAACGTCCCGGCTTCTGAGGCGGCTGGGGCGGATCTTCATCCGGCAAGTGAGCCTCGGGTTCTTCAACCTCTTCCCGCTCATCAAGCGACTCCGCTTCAAACACCATGCCCTGACCGTTTTCCTGGGCATAAATCGCCATCAGGGCCGGAATGGGGACTGTAATGGTCATGGCACGGCCACCAAAACGACCGTCAAACAAGATGAAGTCGTTCCCAATATTCAGGGCATGCACCGCCGTCGGTGAAATGTTCAGCACAATCTGGCCGTCATTCACGTAGGCCTGCGGCACTTCGACTCCGCGGCGATGGGCATCCACCAGAATGTAGGGGGTGCAATCGTTATCAAGAATCCATTCATACAGCGCCCGGGCAATATATGAACGGCTGCTGGTCATTGTCATAATTGTCTCCAGACAAACACGGTTTGCCGCCAGTCAGGGCTACTCACGCATCTCTTTCTCAATTTCAGAAAGGCTCTCCTGGAATGAATCACGCTCAAACAGACGCTCAGCATAGTCCAGAATGGACTTGCCCTGGCGTGGCAGTTCTACGCCCAGCACCGGCAGACGCCACAAAATCGGCGCCACGCAACAGTCCACCAGGGTAAACTCCTCACTCATGAAAAACGGCATTTCGGAAAAAATGGGTTCCACCGCCAGCAAGCTTTCGCGCAGCTCTTTGCGCGCCCGGGCCGCTGGTGTCTCCTTGGTTTTTGGATCCAGGATGGTATCCACCAGGGCGCACCAGTCTTTTTGTATGCGGTGAATCATCAGCCGGCTCTGGGCACGGCTAACCGGATAGACCGGCAGCAGAGGCGGATGAGGAAAACGCTCGTCCAGGTATTCCATCATGACGTTGGGTTCGTAGAGCACCAGCTCCCGGTCAACCAGCGTTGGCACGTTGTTATACGGATTAAGGTCGGAAAGATCCCTGGGCAGGTTTTCCGGGTTAACATTCTGGACATCAACAGCAACGCCTTTTTCAGCCAGAACGATGCGAACCCGGTGACAGTAATGGTCTGCCGGATCCGAGAAAAAAATCATGGATGACTTTTTGGCAACTACAGCCATGAAGTACCCCCGCCTTCATGCAAAGGATGAGAGAGTTTGGCAACAATCCCGGCCATGACAACAACCGCGGCTTACCGCAGCCCAGCACATATCGGGTAAAACAGCCGCCCGCGAAATAACGCACTATCATAGCAAACTTTACCCCTTCCTTAATAGCCCCAGCCAGTTAAATACCACCGAGACCGGGCCCATATAGAGCCAACCGCCCTGCTGTCACCTCAGCGAAACGCTCAAGTTTCAGTCGGCCGGCCGCCAAAAGGCAGCCTATACTCCCGCTGCCTACCCTGGCAACCGAACCTCAATCCGGGCCAGACCGGCAGAACCTTTCTGATCTTTGTACCGTATGCCCACATCGGCGAAATAATGAAAACTGTTTTTGCTGCTTTGCCAAAAAATGTCGCACGGGTGTTTTTGTCCTTAAATACTACTGGCAGTAATCCCTCTCCACTCGATGATTGTTCCCCACACGCTCCAAAACGCAGGAGGAAAACGTGGTTGAAAATACTGTAGGCGGGCCAGAGAGCTCAGTCATCCCTGACCGGGTATCTCAAACAATCGTTCTGAACGACGGTACTCCACATAGCAAACGCCAAGAGCTGTTAAGTTACTTTCATCAGACTTTTGACCAGTATGAACAGCTGTTTTCTGCTCTGGACGGTGACCAGGGATGGTTTGAAAAAGCCATTCCGCTGCGACACCCGCTGATTTTCTACTATGGGCACACTGCCGCTTTTTTCGTCAATAAACTGATCACTGCCAAGCTGATTTCGGATCGGGTTGACCCCTATATCGAATCCATGGTGGCCATCGGTGTGGATGAGATGTCGTGGGACGACCTGGATGAGAAGAACTATCGCTGGCCCTCGGTTAAGGAGGTACACGACTACCGCGGCAAGGTGCGAGCGCTGGTCAGCGAATTTATCCAGAACACCCCCATAGAACTGCCCATTACCTGGGAGAGTCCGGCCTGGGTGGTGCTGATGGGTATTGAGCATGAGCGCATCCACCTCGAGACCTCTTCAGTACTGATCCGCCAGCTGCCCATTACTTACGTTAAGCCACACGACTACTGGTCACGCTGCACCGAGGCGGGCCAGGCACCAGAGAATCGTCTGGTTGACGTGCCGGGCCGTTCGCTGCGCCTGGGTAAGGATTACGATGACTCACTTTACGGCTGGGATAATGAGTACGGCCGCCATGAGGTTGATGTGGCACCGTTTAGGGCCAGTGAGTACCTGGTCAGCAACCAGGAGTACAAAGCGTTTATTGATGCCGGGGGTTATGACACCGAATCCTGGTGGAGCGATGAAGGCTGGGCCTGGACGACCTTCAGCAAGGCGCGCCACCCTGAGTTCTGGATTCCGGATGGAGATACGTTTCGCTATCGCACCATGCTTGAAGAGATTGCCATGCCCTGGAACTGGCCTGTGGATGTCAATTGCCATGAAGCCCAGGCCTTCTGCTGCTGGAAATCGGCCGCAACGGGCAAACAGATTCAGCTACCGAGCGAAGCGGAGTGGTATTGCCTGCGCACCGCCATTGACACTGACCAACCCTGGTGGGAAAAAGCACCAGGCAATATCAACCTGGAGTATTGGGCCTCCTCCTGCCCGGTGGACCGGTTTCGCCATGGTCAGCTGTGCGACGTTATTGGCAATGTCTGGCAGTGGACGAGTACGCCTATGGACGGCTATGAGGGGTTTCGCGTCCACCCGTGTTATGACGACTTTTCCACCCCGACGTTTGATGGGCGACACAACCTGATTAAGGGCGGCAGCTGGATTTCAACGGGCAACTACGCCATTAAAGATTCCCGCTACGCATTTCGCCGTCATTTTTATCAACACGCCGGCTTTCGCTATGTTGAGTCCAACGCCACCACCAGCAGCTTTGACAACCCTTATGAGTCTGATGCCCTGGTGGCGCAATACCTGGCCTTCCATTTTGGCCAGGACTACTTTGGTGTGGCGAACTTTCCCAAGGTCTGTGCTGACATCTGTCAGGAACTGAGCATCGATTCACCCCGCGCCAGGGCGCTGGATCTGGGCTGCTCGGTCGGGCGCACCACTTTCGAGCTGGCGCGCTGGTTCGGGCATGTGGATGGCATTGACTTTTCTGCCCGATTTATCGCTGCGGCAGCACAGCTGCAGGAGCAGGGAAAAATTCGCTACCACCTCCCCACCGAGGGTGAGCTGGGTGATTATCTGACCACCAACCTGGCAGATATCGGGCTGGACAACATCGACGTGCGTCGGATTCGCTTTACCCAAGGCGATGCCTGCAATCTGAAAGACCTTTACAGCGACTATGACCTGGTATTTGCCGGCAACCTGATTGACCGGCTCAATAACCCGGCACAGTTTCTTGATATGATCCACCAGCGAATGCGCCCGGGCGGCATTCTGGTGATCACATCGCCTTACACCTGGCTGGAGAGCTATACCCCGAAGGAGAACTGGCTGGGTGGTATTCGTGAAAATGGCGAGGCTCTGGACACCTACACAGGCCTGCAGCGGGCGCTGGGCAAGCATTTTGAGGAGATTGCCGCGCCTGTTGATATACCATTCGTCATCCGCGAGACAGCACGCAAATATCAGCACTCCATCGCCCAGTGCACAATGTGGAAAAAAATCAGTCGCGAATAGTCAGCAGCGGTCTGGATGTCGCAAGGTGCCATCCAGACCATTACGCCACGGCTTTGCGCTTGGCAATCAGGTAAACAAACCGGCCATCCTGCTCACTCTGGTTCAGTAACCGATGTTCCAGAAATGTGCAGAATTTGGGAATATCCCGTTTGGTGGATGGATCGGTGGCCAATACCCGAACCACATCGCCCGGCGCCATATCTCTGATGATGTTATGCAGCATCATCACCGGCTCCGGGCAAAACAGCCCACAAGTATCCAGCTCATGCTGCACACTCTCTTGCCACGCAGCACTTTCTACTTCAAGCACATCAAACCTCTCAGCCTGTGACTCAAACAAGGTCATGCCGGTTGACGAACCAGACATCCTTCTTACTGAATCGACCATAAACCCAGATCAGCCCAAGCCCTCTGGCGGCCATAAACACCATATAGGCCAACCATAACCCATGATTGCCCAGCCCACGAAAGAGTAACCATACCGGCAGAAAGACCAGGACAGTGGCGATCAACACGGTGTTCTGCATCATATCGGTTCTGGCCGCACCTATAAAGACGCCATCAAGCCAAAAACACCAGACCGCAACCAAGGGCATAACCATCAGCCACGGTAGGTAAACAGACGCCTGTGCAGCCACTGACGGAATGTTGGTCAACCAACCAAGCAAAGTGTTACCGCCCAAACCAAGGCACAAACAGAACAGCGCACAGCACACCAGAGAACACCAGCCGGTCACCCTGACCACCTGGTAAAACTGCCTATGGTCTCTTTTGCCGATAGCCTCGCCAGTAAGTGCTTCAGCGGCATGGGCAAAACCATCCAGACCGTTGGAGACCAGCACCATCAGATTCATCAGCAAGGCGTTGGCAGCCAGCGTTTCATCGCCCAGCCTGGCCCCTTGCGCGGTGAAAAATGCCTGTATCGATAACAGGCACAAGGTACGCACAAAGAGATGGCGGTTGAGCATGATCAGCCGGTGAAAAGCACCAAAATCCAGAATCATCCTGCCATCAAGTTGCACATTTTCCTGTCTGATGGTCCGATAAACCAGCCAAAGACCCAAAGCCAGGGCAAGATAATCGGCAATCACGGTAGCTAACGCCGCACCCCGGGTTGCCCAGCCCAGCCCCAGCACAAACACCAGGTCCAGAACAATATTGACGCCGTTACCCAGCAGCAGAATCAGCAACGGGCCTTTGGGCCTTTGCATACCGATTAACCAGCCGATCAGGGCGTAATTAATCAGCACTGCTGGTGCGGAAAAAATCCGGGTCTGGAAATAGATTTCAGCCTGCCCGGCCACCTGTTCGCTGGCATCAAAAAAAGGCATGGCGCCATAGATGACCAGCGGCGAACAGAAGATCAACAGCACACCAACGGCCAGGGCAAAAACCACCGACTGCAGCAGCCACTTGCCCAGTGCCTCCCGGTCGTTGCGCCCACGGGCCTGAGCCACTAGCCCGGTAGTGCCCATCCGCAAAAAGCCAAAAGCCCAGAAAAGCATGCTGAATATGGTGGCCGCGATGGCAACGCCACCTAAGTAGTGCGGGGCTGAAAGGTGGCCCAGAACGGCAGCATCGACCAGCCCCAGCAGTGGCACAGAGATATTGGACAAAATGGCTGGCCAGGCAAAATACCAGACTTGCCGATAGGTGGTTAGCAAAGACTCAGTTCCCTCTTCAAAAATGGGCAGATACTGGCCAGCTCAAGGTGTGAACCAAAGCCCGTCGGCACTGTCAGTTCCCTTAACTGGCGTGTTATGCAAAGCCTCTTCTCCATTAATTACCATGGGTACCAATTCGATGATGATGTTGGGAGAAGGAGTATGGATTTAATCGTTAATCTCGAAAGTTACCAGGATCACACTCTGCTGATGCTGGAAGGTGATGTCAATGCAGGCTCTTTGCAACTGCTCGATAGTGCTCTGACCAATGCCACCAGGCTTGACAACAAGCTCATCGTGGTCGACTGCTCTGCCCTGAACAGTATCAACAGCGATGGCCTGGGGCTATTACTGCATTGTCAGGTGCAATTTGCCGGGAGCTACTACTTGACGCTGGAAAATGTCTCGCATGACCTGGCCGAGCTGCTGGAACTGAGCGGTGTCAGCCACTTTATCCAGATAACGACCCGTGATAACGGGCAAGAGGCAGATCAGTCTGCTGCCGGTTGATCCCGGCAAACAGACAGTTATGCTTGCTATTTGGTACCAAAAATCTTGTCTCCGGCATCACCAAGGCCAGGGATAATGTAGCCGTGATCATTCAGCCCCTGGTCCACCGATGCTGTAAAAATTTTCACATCCGGATGAGCCGAGAGAACTTTTTCAATGCCCTCCGGGGCGGCCACCAGCACCAGGCAGCGAATATCCTTACAGCCTGCTTTTTTCAACATTTCAATGGTCGCCAGCATGGACCCACCGGTGGCCAGCATCGGGTCAAGAATCAGGGCGGTGCGTTCTTCAATGTTACTGACTAGTTTTTCAAAATAGGGTACTGGCTCCAGTGTCTGCTCATCACGGTAAAGCCCGACCACGCTCACTTTGGCACTGGGAATCATATCCAGTACACCGTCCATCATGCCAATGCCGGCACGAAGAATGGGAACGATGGTGATTTTTTTGCCTTTGATCTGCTGCACCGACACCGGACCGTTCCAGCCCTCAATCACCGTCGTCTCCAGCTCCAGGTCTTTGGTTGCTTCATAGGTCAGCAGGCGGCCTACCTCACTGGCCAGGGTTCGAAATCCTCTGGTGCTGATATCGTGGGCCCGCATCAACCCCAATTTGTGCTGCACCAACGGATGTCTGATTTCCTGTACACTCATGCCTGACCTCTACTATCTCTCTGAGCAATCGAGTAAAACTGCGGGATTTTCCCACAGGACGCTCAGGCTGCCCACCATTTTTTGCCGCCATTGCAAGCACACAGTTTTCGCTTGCTCAACGGACGCAACAGCGGTATTTTGCCCCGCTAATTGTATTTTCAGAGTTTGCATTACCATGTCCGTTGATCTGGATCACATCCGGCAAGTGATGATAGAGGCCGACTGCCTCTACAACGAGCAGCAGATTGAAGAAGCGATCGCCACTATGGCACGCGATATTACCAGCGAACTGGCCGACACGACACCACTGGTGCTCTGCGTTATGAACGGCGGCCTGGTCATTACCGGCAAACTGCTGACGCGCATGCAGTTTCCCCTTGAGGCATCCTACGTCCACGCTACCCGTTACCGAGACCAACTCACCGGCTCAGGGCTGGAATGGAAGGTTCGCCCGACGCAGAGCATCAAAGGGCGCACTGTTCTGATCATCGACGATATTCTGGATGAAGGTCACACTCTGGATGCGATTGCTGAATTTTGCCATGGGGAAGGTGCAGCCCGCGTTCTGACCGCCGTTCTGGTGGATAAAAAGCATGACCGCAAGGCTCGTCCGGGACTAAAGGCAGATTTTACTGGTCTGGAGATCGAGGACCGTTTCATCTTCGGGTATGGATTGGACTATCAGGGTTACTGGCGCAATGCCAATGGCATCTATGCGCTGAAGGGGCACTGAGCAGACAGAGCTGCATTGCCACAAACAAAGGACGGAGCGGAGAACATCTCCGCTCGCACCATATGAAGTGACATTGCAATTGCAAAAAGTACTGATCACCTTACTCCGCTGTCATTC
>JAQFVO010001050.1 GCA_027942505.1 Endozoicomonas sp.
CTGCGACAATATATAAAGAAAATACTGCCCAGCTTTATTGCAGAGATACAAAAGGCCCCTACAAATCATGTCAACCGTCTCTGACCTTGCCTCAGTTACTCAGAACTTGCGTCAGGCAATGTACTCAACTCCATTTTCCGTACTGGGAATGCACCAGGCAAAATCAGGCACAGGCCTGACCATTCGCGCCTGGCATCCCCATGCAGAATGCATTGAAGTGATTGCTGCCCCCCAGGGAAAGTCTCTGGGGCTGATGAACCGCGTGGAAAACGACCTCTTTGAGTTGGATTTCCCGCGCCGTAAAAACACTTTTTATTACCAGCTGCACATTACCCTGAAGGACGGCTCACAAATCACCCGTTTTGATCCGTACCAGTTTGGTCAGTACACATTGTGCCAGCAGGATATTGACGAGCTGCACCTGTACCGTCACCTCGGAGCCATACCCCTTGAACACAAAATCAACAGCAAACACTGTGTGACCGGTGTGCTGTTCAAGGTTTATGCGCCCCACGCCCGCTCAGTCAGCGTGATTGGTGATTTCAACCAGTGGGATGGCCGCTGCCACCCAATGGCCAGCGCCGATGACGGTATCTGGCGCCTGTTTATACCGGGTGTCAATGTGGGTGATTTGTACAAATTTGAATTACACGACCAGAAGGGTAAGTTATTACCGGAAAAGACTGACCCATTCGGCAGCAAAACCGAACAGTGGCCTGGTCTGGCGTCGATTGTACAAAGCGAAAGCACTTACTCCTGGCGTGATCAGCAGTGGCTTGACCGGCGTGAGCTTAACCACGAAAAACCCATGTCCATTTACGAGGTGCATGCCGGGTCGTGGAAGAAATCAGACGACGGTGAATTTCTGAACTACCGGACGCTGGCCGATCAGCTGGTGCCCTACGTGAAGAAAATGGGCTTTACCCATATTGAACTGCTGCCTGTTTCTGAACATCCACTGTACGAATCCTGGGGCTACCAGCCCGTGGGCTTGTACTCACCCACCAGTCGTTTTGGTACGCCGGATGACTTTCGTTACTTTGTTGACCAGTGCCACCAGCACGATATTGGCGTCATTCTCGACTGGGTACCGGCACACTTCCCGCAAGATGATCACGGCCTTTTCCGCTTTGATGGCACAGCCATTTATGAGTATGAGGATGAACAGCGTGGCTGGCATCCGGACTGGCAGTCACGCATTTACAACTATGGCTCGCCCTGGGTTCAGGACTTCCTGATCAGCAATGCCCTGTTCTGGCTTGATGAGTTTCATGTTGATGGGCTGCGCGTTGATGCTGTGGCTTCCATGCTATATCTCGACTACTCAAGAAAGCAGGGTGAATGGACACCAAATCAGTTTGGCGGTAACGAGCATCTGGAAGCTGTGGCCTTTTTACAACGCCTCAATGCCGAAGTGCACCGCCTCCATCCCAACTGTATGATGATTGCCGAGGAGTCCACCAGCTGGCCCAACGTATCCCGCCCGGGACACCCCAAAAGCCTTGGTTTTGACTA
>JAQFVO010001052.1 GCA_027942505.1 Endozoicomonas sp.
CAGCCCTCTTCCGGTGGGTCGGTGCAGAGTGTCGGAAGCTCCATCTGTATAGAGCCCGATGCATAATCAGGATGGAGTGCTTTAAGAAAAGAGATAACACCGGCAGCTACGCTAACACGGGAACTTTGGCCTGAAGACTGGCAAGAAGCGGGCGACCAGCTGGCGGCCACAGGCGCCGTCGATGGCTGAATCATAAGCAATTCCTCAAATATAATTAGAAGTTATGCTGTTATCTCCCCTCGTTGATTTTTCAAATCACCACTGGCAACCGGCTTCCTTTTATTGACTTTAATACGTACTGCCATATTGCTGAACGCCACCCCCGCTGTCGCCTTGGAGCAATGGGATGCTGCTGAGGAGATTCCGACTTGAAATGCTAGATAGTTTTGGTACTAAAAGAAGGAATATAAAGAAGTATTAAAATTTTTTTTATTGTTAATTATTATAAAAGAACCCAATGCATCAACATGTGCCTCGGACCTCCGTCACAGTGGCTTGACTCGAAAGAAACAGAGAACTTTTTTCTTCTTTTGATCAAAAGACCCACGCCTTCGCGAGGATAAAGATCAAGAGGGAAATTCAACTTTTGCAACCACCTCAAAAGAGAGCGTCATAAAAAGCATAAAAGCCTTGAACCACGAAGAACACGAAGGCCACGAAGGAAAAGAAAAGCTCTTCTTTGTGCTCTTCGTGCTTCTCTTCTTTTCAGGACTGCTTCCAATTGCCACACAGTGGCAAAGTTTTTCTTTTCTCCGTGTCTCAGTGCCTCCGTGGCAAGAAAGAAATAGGACAACCATAAATATTCCGGCTGGGGAGATGGGTGTCCTGTTTTCACTTTCAGCCACCGGTGCTTTATTTTATGGCTCAAACTCCCTGCCCCAGCGACAATTTGGTAAGGGCATAAAGAACGGTTTGGGTAATGTTGGACAACACATCGAAATCCACTTCAGTGATATTGTCACATGGCATGTGGTAACAGCCAGTGTGGGGATTTGGACCTGCGGTGATGGTTAACGCAGGTATGTTTTGAGCGTAAAACGAGCCAACGTCTGTCCTGCTGGGCCCTGGCTCAGCGTTATAATAAATCATGTTCTGGCTTTCAAGAAATTCAGCATATAAATTGGTCAGATTCAGGGTTCCGGGTGGGCTGGGCCGGTGGTATTCACGAGGGTCTCCAATATTGATAGGTTCCGGAAACAACCTGTCTTTGGTGCCAGCCAGTTCCAGATTAAGATAACATTGCAAACCAGGTTTACCGGCCAGTCCTTGACTCGAATCTTTGTTCGTCAGCGATTGGATGACTTTCTCATAACCCTTGTCATGTAAAAAATAACGTGACCCAAAGCCAATGCCCTTTTGCCCATTTGTCGATAATTCTTCGCTGCCCCAGAAGCAGAATAAGACTGGGTTGTTCAATTCCAGTTTGGATTGCTGCAAAATACGAATCGCTTCCAGTAACGCCACGACACTTGACCCATTATCATTCGCTCCGGGAGAGTTTTTCACAGTATCCAGGTGTGCTCCTGCAACAATAAAGTTGCTGGATTTCCCGGGAATCAGGGCACATAAATTGCAGCTGTTATTATTTACCGGGTTACAGTTTTCATCTCCGGAGGCTTTGGGGGTTGCGGCATCCATTTCCCACTTATGGCGAAAATCCCGTTTATCATTACCGTAAGAAAATTTTTGCACGGCGACTGGCACACCCATCCCCCTCAGCAAACTGCTCATATGTTCCACAACTGCCTTAAAGGTCGCTCTGGAGGAGTTGTAGTCATTATCCCTTGGCCCGAAGGTTAATATACCCTCCAGTCGTTGACGCAGTTCGCTTTTACTAACCTGCGAAGTCAGGTTATTGGCAAGGAGGGTGAGCGGGTCTGGCGGCTTAGCGTGTGGGCGAGAAGTTGGCACCATGTCACTTTTTGCTGTGATTGGTTCTGTGGGTGATGATGACGCCCTGATTGAGGGCGATTCGGGCATATAGTGACACTCACCACTGAGCTTCTGGGGCAGAATCCAGTCTGACTGCGGTGGATTTTGTCTGCGGGCATGGTTAAAT
>JAQFVO010001055.1 GCA_027942505.1 Endozoicomonas sp.
TGGCGGCAGGGATGGGCCTGCTGATAGCCCAGCTTAATGAACGCCCCTCCCGGGACTGGCACGAGTGGCTGCACCGAACCCTGAAAACCCTGATGAGCAGTAAGGTGATCCTGCGGACTGGGTTGGCCATTATGGTGATCGGGCTGGTGCTCTCCCGCTCTCGTATGGGTAATACTGCGTTTTTTTCCAGTCTGATGATTACCGGCTTTTTGTACGTTATCTGTCGTAAGCAGCTGAGCCGGGGCATGGTGGTGCTGTTTGTCAGTTTGCTGGTGATTGATACTGCCATTGTCAGCCAGTGGTTTGGCCTGGAGAAGGTGGTGGAACGCCTTGAACAAACCTCAATGGAACGGGAAACCCGGCCCAATGTAGCGGAAGTAACGCTGGATGCTATTGGTGATTATGGCTTGACTGGCTCCGGTGGTGGTTCCTTCTATACAACATTACCCGCTTATCACGATGGCAGCTGGCGGGGCTTTTACGACTTGGCTCATATCGATTTTCTGCAATTCCCCCTGGAGTTTGGCATACCCGCCTATGTCATTCTGGCACTGATGGTGCTGGTGGCCGCCTGGCATGCTATTGCTGCCATGCGCCTGCGGCGAAACCGGCTGATGATTGGCATGGGCTTTACTGCTTTTATGGGCATTCTGGCCATTATGATTCACTCATCGGTGGATTTTAATATGCAAATTCCATCTAATGCAGCTTATTTTGTGGTGATGATGGCGCTGGCTTTGTTGGCGAGGTATTTACCAACGGTGGTTGCCCGCCACCCGCTTTCCACTGCCTGAAAAAGATAAGATCTCACTTTTACGAGTGGCCGGCAGGAGGAGGCGGGGAGTGGACCGCAAAGAGAGTGGTTGTCAACACTGGTCCAGCAGATACTTCCGTGAGGTATCAATCAGCGCCAGGTTATCCAGTGTGTTACGCCCCAACAGAATACTCTGGGGAAACTTTGAGCGGGAAGTAAGGCTGAATTCGGTGGTGGTTTTTATTTTGCCCAGTTCAATCGTGGCTTCGATTACTGGTCGTCGCTGTGGTTTCCCGGAATGGGTTTGCACATGGATAAACCGCTTAACGGGTTTGAACAGCGTCACTTCACGGGCATGTTGGCCTCGCTCAGTCAGTATCTTGAACCTTACCCAATGAGAATTATTACCTAAGGTTTCGAACGTTATATTCCTGGCATCCATAGAGGATGTGGTGGAGCCAGAGTCGATCAGTGCGGGCAGTTGGGTATCAAACTGGTGGTCAATGCGGGTCACCGTTTCCAGATGGCCCACCAAGTATAGGTTGCCAATATGGCACCGTTGCGAAGTGCTGGCCAAAAGTGGCGAAGACAGCAAGGGGAATAAGAGCATCAGCGTTAATGTAAGAAACCCAGCTCTACCGCGCAGGCAGGGAGAATACAACATATCTTCCTCCATGAAGGTACTACTTCTTTTAATCTTCCTTTAACTGTATTCGTGGAGGACGGAGTTGCCAGACTGCGCTGACCAGAGGTATGAAATGGCGATAATACCCAGTATTGACTGTCAGGGCCTTGGCGTTGGGTGATTACTTTTGGAGAACAAGACGTCTTGATGTCTGAAAAAAGACCGGTATCCGCTACCCGAAGAAGTGTTAATCTACTCGACTTCGTTCATCGGGGTGGGTAACGAAAAAAAATGATAGATATTCATAACCATATTATCCCCGCCATTGATGACGGCCCCGACACCCTTGAGCAGTCTCTGGAACTGCTGCGCATAGCCCAAGCTAATGATGTCCAGCGGATGGTCTGTACGCCCCATATGCATCCCGGTCGTTACGATAACGATATCAACACCATTGCACCCGCCTTTGATGTGCTGG
>JAQFVO010001088.1 GCA_027942505.1 Endozoicomonas sp.
AATCAAACTGGGTTTACTCAGAATATGCAGCGCCAGCCAGGCATGAAAACCCTCAGATGAATCCACCTTATTAAGCAGGGCAACCACATGACAAGGATCAATACCACCGTCTTTAGTCTCTTTAACAAGGCGCTGCAAACCACTATCATCAAGACTCTGCTCGAAATAACAGTCAAAGTAAAAAAATGACTCCAGCACAGTTCTGTTCATAGAATCCCGGGCATTGAGAATCTCCGGGCAGTGATGCATCACCTGCTCAAGCAAAGCGGCAGAGATAAACGGATGAGAATTAATGGCTTCAAAGCCAGAGTGGAACACCGTTGCGTTGTCTTTGGACCGCCAGCCAATGATATTTTCCAACAGCGGCAGACCTAAAGGGGCATCGAGCAGCCGCTCAAACAACTGCGGATCGTTAGCAAAAAGGAGTACTGAAAAGTACTGCCGCTGCTGCTCCGTCAATGAGGAAAAATAATCAACCAGAAAGTCACTTAATGGAACTACCAGACATGACCTCTCAAGCAGCTGGTCAAGTTGTCTCAACCCCTCACAACGAAAATTCACCCCCTCTTCAAAATCAGCCACCGACCCTTTGCAATACTTGTCGAGATTGGCAGTGAGCGATTGTTTTAAGCGATTCAGGTAACGGATAAAAAGAGCGTCGGGAAAACAAGGCCAGTTAAAAACATCAGAAAAAACCTTATCAGCCAGTTGAGCGGGTGATTTGGCAACATTAATTTCAACGAAAATTTCCCAAAATTGAAAATACGCATCATTTTTGTTACTTAAAAATATCCCCGGATTATCGACCCACAACTTCTTGAATTCCGCATTACCAGTTAATGGGGTAATGTGCTGTCTAAACCTGCTGACTGGAACCTCTGGATTCCGTTTCATAATATTACGGACAAACTTCTCTACTCCGTAACTACCAATACATAATTATCGCCTGCCGGACGGTACACCACCTGTGGCGCATTAGCGACCTGATACTGGCTTAAAACCGCACCTTATCACCCGGTCTTAACTGTCCCAGTTTCCATAGCTCAGCCTTGACCACCACTGCCGGACAGACAAAACCACCTAGGCTTGGCCCATCCGGTCCCAGAATCACTGGCATGTCTCCGGTAAAGTCAATCGCACCAATGGCATAGGCATTGTCATGGATGTTGGATGGATGCAAGCCAG
>JAQFVO010001115.1 GCA_027942505.1 Endozoicomonas sp.
TGACAGTGCCTCTTCGGTTACCTGGTGTTTCTCATACCTGTCCGCCCGGCGCATTACTTCACTTAGGGCGGTGAGAACGTCAGGTAACCGAAGAGGCACTGTCAGTTCGTGAGCGCATGAGTGAAGTGCTGGCCATGCTCTCACCCGAGCGCTTCACACCCTTTGTCTCCAGGGCGCAGCGGATGGCATCAACGTCTGGACGTTCCTCCTCCGCAAAGATTGCTGCAAGCTGGTCGACATTCAGCGGGCGACTGCTGGCCATGATGGCCGCTTCCAGAATCAGGGCAAGTTCGGGTTTTTCAATCATTGATTTAATCCGTTTAATCGGTGTCTGATGCCAATCTTGCCTTAACATGAATAGGGCCGAAGGGTTCGCTCTGCACCAGCTCGACCAGCGACTCTTTGATCAGCTCCATCAGGGCCATAAAGGTGACCACCACGCCAAGGCGACCTTCACTGACCCGGTACAAAGCGACAAAGGGCGTGAAACGCTCGGGTGAAAGCATGGCCAGCACTTCACTCATGCGCTCGCGAACTGACAGTGCCTCTTCGGTTACCTGGTGTTTCTCATACCTGTCCGCCCGGCGCATTACTTCACTCAGGGCGGTGAGAACGTCCTTAAGATCAACGTCCGGGTGCGCCTGCAATCGTTCAAAATCGGGTGGCTGGACGTTGGTTGACCAGCTATCACGACCCATGCGGGGGAGCTCATCCAAGTCTTCGGCCGCTTTTTTAAATCGTTCGTACTCTTGCAGACGTCGGACCAGTTCAGCGCGTGGGTCAGCCTCTTCCTCCTCGGCCTCAGTAGTGCGTGGCAGAAGCATGCGGGATTTGATCTCCGCGAGGGTTGCCGCCATGACCAGGTATTCCGCTGCCAGCTCAAACTGGGAGCTCTCCATCAGTCGTACGTACTCCATGTACTGTTCAGTGATCTGGGCGACCTGGATGTCGAGGATGTCCATATTGTTTCGTTTGATCAGGTAGAGCAGCAGATCGAGTGGGCCTTCAAAGGCCTCGAGGAATACTTCCAGGGCGTCGGGTGGAATATAGAGATCATCCGGCAGCTTGGTGAAAGGCTGGCCGTTGACCAGCACCGCCGGTTTGCCTGGTGTATCTGTTGCGGCTACGGCATCGGGTTGATCGGCCACGGCTTCCGTCGTGGTCATGGGCGGTTCACCTCGGTAGGTTTTGCTGGGAAGGTCTGGGTGCAATTACCGCGTTTGGACGGTTTATCTGCGATTCGTTTCCATCATGCCTGCATGGTGCGGTGCTGTCCAGATCAGAGTGATTTTAGGCCAGAATCATTCTCGTTACGTTCTGGCAGGGATCGACTTCCTGAGTGGCGTGCTCGACAGACACGCGAAAATGGCCATCATCGTGGCACCCGCTGCCATAATTTACGGAGCTACCGGTGCCAGCTGAGAGTTCTATATCTGGATGAGATAGGGCGGCTTGAGCGAAGAAGTATGTTCCCACGCTACCAGATGGTTGTTTTATGACTGCTCTGGAATCAAGGGAAGGTTGGTGGGTATAACAGTCAATGGTATTTGTTTTGTCTGATTTCTCCTGGCAACATGCCACGTAAGTGGCCACGGCTGAAGTGCTTGCTACAGTTCCAACTACTGCACCTACCGCTATGCCGGAAAAAATTGATGTTAAGCTATGAGCTGCCCCAAAAATAGGCACCCCAAAAAGGCCAGCACACCCACCAGCAGCACTACACAACGGCACAGTTATGGTGCAGGCAATTGGACATGCTTCATCGCAGTTATGGGGACATAAATAATGATTTACACAAGAAGATAATGAATCCACAAATTCACCTTTGGATAGTAGTGTTGTAATAATTTTTTTGTTCTCCATTTCAGACTTGATTTACTCTAATTAGTTCCAAAAGTCGAAGAAGACACCCACAAAACATTAAGGTTGGTTATGTGGACATCAAGTAATCACCGTAGATCCATCACTCGCAGCTTAGAGGCTGTCGCCAAAGGTCAAATCACCTTACTTACCGTCATTCTTGCGAAGGCGGGCACAAAAAGCGTAAAAGTCTTGAACCACGAAGAACACGAAGGTCACTAAGAAAAAGAAAAGCTCTTCTTTGTGCTCTTCGTGGTTCCCTTCTTTTCAGAGCCTTTTGCGACGCCCTCCTTCAAAGGTGTCGCAAAAGTCGAATCCTGACTCTCTCAGTGTTCTGTGATTCCATAATGCCTACCCTGAGTGAGTGGCACACACTAGAAGTAGTGCCTTGGCAGTGGTGTCGACTATGATTCAGCCTGAA
>JAQFVO010001128.1 GCA_027942505.1 Endozoicomonas sp.
CCTGAGGCATGCACACTGCCATACATAACTGTGAGGTTACTGAAGTTCCCGGACAATGCACCGCCACTGCCAAATCCTGCATTACTGTCGCGCCCATAGGCTCTGACCCGGCAATCATAGGCAACGACGTCAGCAGCGTGACCTGTGAGCCAGCCTGTCCCGATACCAGCATCAGAAGATGATTTACTGGTTTCAACATCGCTCCCAAAACAGACCACTCCCTTGACAACACCACCAGCTAGCCCCACACCCACCGCAGCGTCTGCACCCTTTCCCCTAGCCCTGATCAGTACCCGCTGCCCGGTGGTATTGACAACCTCTCCCTGGGCGTAGAGCTCTCCAGCACCGACAGCCGAGTCCGCAGCCACACCAGAGGTTTTAACCTCACCACCAACCATCGTCGTCTTGATTACGCTGCCACGCACACCGCCCCCACCACCGCCAGCATCGCCTTCATCTCCCTGGGTTTGAAGGGTTGAATTGATAAGCAGGGTGTTGGCAACCGTTGCACCCGCTTCGATCACCCCGGCACCACCGCCGAGACAGGAGCTCCAACCACGAGCGGTTAAGTCAGTTGCTACCAGCACCGTGTTATCGATAAACGCATCGCGTGCAGCCATGCCAGCTGTGCCGCCAACATTGGCCTGTGGCTTGTCGGTGATAAAATTGCCATCAATGATCACGGTGTTATTCAACACGCCATAAGCCTTCCCGGCAACGCCGCCGACATTAGAGTTTTCACCCCGCGCCTTAACCACGGTTTTTTTCAACCGGGTATTGTCGATGGTGCCGTAGGCAATGCCAGCTACGCCACCGGCATGAGAGTCTTTTCCTCTGGTTTTTGTTGAGCAGTTAAACGCCCTGAAACCGTTGATATTAATCAGCGCGTCTCTACTGACAACACCTGCCCCGAGGCCAGCGGGTGCATTATCGCCGTTAGTAAGCAATTTACTGTGTTCAACCGTAATATTGTCCAAAGCGGCTCCGCCAGAAAGCTCACAGGTAACCACACCCGCCTTTTCCATGGAAACAATGTCAGCCTGAGCAAAACGCACATTGTCAATCCGGCCATTGTCGTCAAGCTTCTGGATAAAGCAGTGCCTGAGTCTTTCGATGGCATAACAACCGCCATCGTACTTACCAACAAACGGGTGAGATTCGTTGCCGATAGGACCGGACAAGTCACTGGCATCAATATTGGCACGCTGGCGATAATTACCATTCAGCGGGTAGGCAGGATCACGACCGATTTTTTCCAGCACGCTGCTATCAGTCACTTCAGTCCAGTGCTCATAATCAGGCGCTGGCGCAGCACCAACTATCCCCAGGCAAGAGGCGACACCCAGCCCGATAGCGGTTTTGGGCAACTGGCCCTGGCAGGTTGTTCTGTGCCGCGGCTGCGCTTGAGAATGGTTCTCGTCGTCTCTGTTTACGACTTTACCCGCTAACAATGCAGCGAGATTGCTGCCAACCCAGCGGGCAACTGCACAGAAGTTCGCTCCCCGCCCGATAAAGGAAACAACATCCGCAGGCAGAGCGGCGTAAGCACAGATCATCCTGGCCGCCAGTTCAGTACCCTGCAACATGGAGTGGCAGCCCTCTTCCGGTGGGTCGGTGCAGAGTGTCGGAAGCTCCATCTGTATAGAGCCCGATGCATAATCAGGATGGAG
>JAQFVO010001130.1 GCA_027942505.1 Endozoicomonas sp.
TAATGGTAAAAGAACGATGATTAAGACCGTAAAGGTTGCCACGGCCTTGTGCATGGCTGCTGTCCTGAGTGCCTGCGGTGGGCCGGAACCGTCCTCGGGAATAAAAGATACGTTGGTTGTTGCCCAGGGGGCCGATGCCAAGACCCTCGATCCTCACGCCACTAATGACCAGCCATCCTCCCGGGTAGCAGTACAGATCTACAGCCAGCTGGTTGAGACTGATAAGGACATGAATATTGTCCCCGGGCTGGCCGAGTCCTGGGAAAAACTGGACGACAGAACCACTCAGTTCAAGCTGAGAAAAGGGGTGAAGTTCCACAATGGTGAAGAACTAAAGGCATCTGACGTTAAGTTTACGCTTGACGCCATGGTGGCCTCGCCAACAGTTTTCCATATTGTCAGCGCCGTTGCGACCATTGATGTTGTTGACGACTACACGGTAAACATCCGCACCACCGATCCTTTTGGTCCGCTGCTCTATCACCTGAGCCATACTGCGGCCTCTATTCTCAGTGAAAAAGCGGTTACTGCTGCTGGCGATAAGTATGGTCAGCACCCGGTCGGCACCGGCCCTTACCAGTTTGTTGACTGGCAGGTGGGTGATCGCATCACGCTGAAAGCGTTTGATGACTATTACGGCGGCAAGCAGGAAATCCCTAATGTCGTGTTCCGTAATATCCCTGAGGGCACCAACCGTGCCATTGCCCTGGAAACGGGTGAGGTCGATATTGCCTACGATCTGGAGCCGATCGACAAAAAGACTGTCACTGCCAAGGACACCCTTGAGCTGGTTGAGGAAGAGTCTTTCTCTGTAGCCTTTCTCGGCTTCAATACCAAAAAGGCACCATTCAACAATGTTAAGGTTCGTCAGGCGATTGCCTACGCCATCAATTCTGACGACATCATAGATGCCGTTTTGATGGGTGCCGGTGCGCCTTCCAACTCACCCATCGGTCCAAAAGTGTTTGGTCACAATCCAGAGATTCCAAGGTATCAGCAGAATTTCGACAAAGCTCGTGCACTGCTTGCTGAAGCCGGTTATCCCGAGGGTTTCACCACTTCTATCTGGACCAATGACAACCCGGTTCGAGTGCAGATTTCTCAGGTTGTGCAGGCTCAGCTGCGTCAGATCGGTATCGATATGTCCATCGACGTCGTGGAGTGGGGCGCGTTCCTGGACGGTACTTCCCGCGGTGATCACGATATGTTCATCATGGGCTGGGTGACAGTGACAGGTGATGCTGACTACGGTCTCTACGCCCTGTTCCACTCCACCACGCACGGTGGTGCCGGCAACCGGTCATTCTACAGCAATCCAGAAGTGGATGGTTTACTGGCCAGGGCTCGTACGTCTACTGACGTTCAGGAGCGTGAGGAGTTGTACCGCAAGTTGCAGGTAACGCTGCAAACTGAA
>JAQFVO010001144.1 GCA_027942505.1 Endozoicomonas sp.
ACGAAGGTGTTTGAACAGGCACGCTGGCAGGTCTTCAATGACATGATTCTGGCCATCGTAATGGCCGGAAAAGATCAGTGACGGATAGCTGTTGAGTTGGCTCCCGTTCAGGTTGGCGGTCTGCAGATAGTGAGCATGCGCCGGGTAGTCGTCACGTTGACCAATGCGATTTAATGTTTCTGTGTTGTTTATTTCAATGGGTACCCAGAACGAACTGCTTAGTTTATCACTCGGTGCCGAATAGCAGTCGTGGTATAGCAGGGTGTAGGTTGCTGTGCAGTTGGGGTAGACCAGGCGTGGGTCAGCATGGCGGCACAGATTGGCTGAATCGACCGTACTAACGTTGTGATTCAGCCCACCGTCTATTGTTATTATCTTTTTATTCAATGTTATCGTTTCATTCAATTTTGTCCTGTCAATGAATATTATCTTGTTATTCAATGATGTTATGCTTCGTACTGTGCCAAGGCCCAGGCTTGCGATGCCATACTCGCTGTCAACAGTGCTGTTGACTATGACCTGATTCCGGCTCTCGCCAGTGTTGTATGAATCGTCACCCTGACCAACACCGGCATCGGCATTGCGGCCAGTGGCCTTCGCTAAGCTTCGAACGGCTATGACCTTGTTGTTCTCCCCATTTAATTGTCCGACAGCAATGCCGGTTGCGGCCTCGCTGCCTGTCGTGTTGACCTGGCTGTCAACACTGATCAGATCATCAATAAAGCCGTAATTCAGGTTGTTGCGGTCGCCTGTCTGCCCTGCACCAATCCCGGCATGGGCCTGTCTACCGGTGGTGTAGACCTGACATTTGGCCACAGTCAGCTGTTCTAGGCTGCCCATAACCAGTCCGGCACCAATCCCCGCGACGCCAGAACGGCCGGTGGTATTGGCCTGGCTTTTGAATACCGCCATGCCACTGATATGGCCGTTCAGTTGCCCGGCGCCAATACCAGTCGGTGAACTGCTGCCAGCGGATTTAACATGGCTGTGGGTGATGATCGCATCCTTTACTACACCACCAATCAGACCACCCAGGGCCCCGGTCAGAGCGTGGGGTTGTGTGCTGATGGCCGAGCAGTTGTGTAGCTCAGATCCCAGCATCTGCGCAGCTCTGTGCTGGTGTCCGGTGATGACGCCTGTGGCGGTCGGTTGGTCACTGGTGCCAGCTCTGCGGTTGGTGACACGGCTGTGTTCCACCCGAATATTGCTGCTTCTGGCATGGGGTGCCATTTCGCAGGCCAGGATGGCCAGGTACTGGCGGTTACCATCAATGGTACTGTTGCTCAGGCGCAGGTTGCGAACATTGGCGTAAGGCTCAAGATTACTGAACAGGCAGGTGTTCAGGTTGGAGATGGTGTGGCAGCCGCCATCGTAGTGACCGGCAAAGGCAACCCCTGGCTCAGTCCTGTTATGGCTGAAGCTCTGTGTTTGTAGATAGTAGGCATCCGTCGGATAATCCGCCTGGCCGATCTGGCTCAGCGTTGCGCTATCGGGAACTTCGATGGGGTTTTGTGCTGAGCCCCGCTCACCGTTTGTGGCAGCGGCACAACCTAGCGTGTCCAGCGCAACCAGGGTAAATGCAGCTGCCTTGGCGCCACGGTTGTTCGACTGTGAGTCATTAGATGGTTTATGGTCATCTTTTTTGTCAAGTACACGACCAAAGTCGTTCGCCAGCAAGATAGATGAGCACACTGCTGTCACGGCTTCGCTCACCACGCGCAACTGAGGCAGCCAGGAAGCGGCGATATTACTGGCCAGCTTCAGTTGGTTGGCAACACCAGCTGTTGTCTCTGACCCGTCCTGGTGTCGTGTACTGTCTGAGGCGGTAAAAGCCACAGGTGCTGAGCCGATGGGGGTATAACCGGGAGAGAGGGAGGAGAAAAAGGCTGTGACCGTGGGTAGCAGTGAAACAGCATGTCTGCCGAGTTCAGCCCGGGGTGCTGGCGAAGCAAGAGTGGAACCAACGCAAGTATTGGCTGGCAGCTGGTGGGTAAGTGAGGCCGATTGCACAGTTTTCTCCTAAGACTGAGGATTTTGATGTCGTTCAGGCCGGTAACAATCTTTGTGTGAATGGTCACGCAGCCGGCAACGTAGCAGCGGATCGGGCGACGCTGTATCTTAGCTGCTGGCAAACGGTTTTTGTCGATGAACTAAGAATACTTTGTACTGAAAAACACCGATAAATAGCCTCAGCGCGCAGTTATACCGGGTCCGATTTGAGGAACCCAGAGAACACCAGGTTCTGTCTTGAGAATGGTTCGGCTGGCGGCTGCACCCCGCTCAGCCTGATCTGAGCATGAACGGAGTCTGAAACACCCGATCCAACGAAAAACTATTGCTCCTTTTTATCATCTGCATAACGACCGTGCAGTGCACCGATGCCAAACATAAAGGCAGAGACTCCGACCGACAGACTAATCAAAGTCAGCGGGCCCAGTCCACCAGCCAGCGACAAGGCAGCTGACGCGGCTGGTACAGCACTGGTTGGCAGCACTGGTAAGACCGACGTGGGCGATACCATTGACATCTGTGTCATGGGCGCTGATGAGGTACCGTTGAGGGCCACGTGTGACGAGTTGTGGGAGAGGACCGCCAGCCCAACCGGTGGCGGTGGAGGTGCCTGTGTGTTATTCAGGGCCATGAGGCTACCCGGCAGCAATGGCTCGGCCAATGGTGGCGGTGGTGTTGGACTAGGGGGCGCTTCGGTGCTGAACACTGTTCCAACTGGTGAGCTGCTCGCCGGCGAATAAGAAGAGAGCGCGGCAGTGGTCGAATCGACAAGCATTACGGGGTCAGCAACAGCCATCGTTGAATTGGCGACAGTCGTCTCAAGTGTGGTTGAGTTTGCCATTGCCATGGTATCGCCAGTGCCCGGCTGAGGGGCCGGACTGGCGACGCTGGATGTCAAGGTGGAGGAGTGGTGCGCACCCACCGTGCTGTTGCTGGCGAGGGTGGGAGACGAAAAGTGGATTTCGTGGTGCAGGTTACGACCGAAGTTATCACCCACCGCCCCGGAGAGGACGGAAGTCGTTGCTGCGCCGGAGGATTGAGTTGTGTCGGCCGCTACCGCTGATGAAATTACAGGGTCAGCAAAAGCCATCGTTGAATTGGCAACAGTCGACTCAAGTGTGGTTGAGTTTGCCATTGCCATGGTATCACCGGTGCCCGGCTGAGGCGCCGGACTGGCGACGCTGGATGTCAAGGTGGGGGAGTGGTGCACACCCATCGTGCTGTCGCTGGCGAGGGTAGGAGACGAAAAACGGATTTCGTGGTGCAGGTTACGACCGAAGTTATCACCCACCGCCCCGGAGAGGACGGAAGTTGTTGCTGCGCTGGAGGATTGAGTGGTGTCGGCTGCCATCGCTGCTGAAGCCATCAAGGCTGACGAACTGTTGCCGGGGTGTTGAGTTGCTCCCCGGGTAGGGGACTCCACGGGTACATTTACCGTGCGAGAAGCTGTATGTTCCATCGTCTGACTGGGAGTGATGACTGGAGTGTCCGTCGATGGTGGGGCCTGGTCAGGGAGCCCGCCCTCCGGCAATGTGCTGGACATCTCCGCCGGAGCCTGAGCCGTTGAGCTGGCTGCAAGCGAATGTATATGCAATTCGTTCTCAACTACTGGTGTTCCGCTTCCCCCGCTTCCTCCACTTCCTCCGCTGAGCTCATCTACTGCGTCACCGCTGAGCTCATCTACCGGGTCGCCGCTGATCTCATATAATTCATCACCGCTGAGGGAATGGGCTCCTTCCCCAGTGCCTGTTTGGTTGCCGCTCCCGTCGCTGTCTAAACCCGTCAGAGACGGATCCACCGGCAAGCCATCAGGCCTTGGTGTTGTCTGCAGCTCTTCGGCTGCTGCACCAGCCAGACTGTCCATCGCGATTAGTCCCAGGGCAGCAGCACCAGCCCCAAAAAAGGAGTTTGACAGAACCTGACCATGCCCTGGCGGTGTCTGTTTTTCTCCCGCTGGATTGGCTGAGCTATCAGACTTGCGGCTTGCTGTCCCGAGCTGATGGGCCAGAGAGAACGAAGAACAGGCATTGGAAATTATCTCACCGGCTAGGCCAACCTGTGGCAACCAGCAGGAAATGACCTTACTGGCCAGACCTATCCCCTGAACAGCACCGGGCAGGGAAGGCTGCTTGCCAGTAGCTGAAGGCGGCTGCGCATGGCTGAATGAACTCGCCGGAGATTTGGCCATGTAGTTGGGTGACATTGAAGCGAAGAAAGAGGTGGCAGCAGGCCATGGTGCAACAGAAAATCGCCCGCTGGTTTTGCTGGTCAAAGGCTCCTGGCCTGGTCCGCTTCGATCGATCGGTACTGGTGGATTGGCAGAGATAGACAACTGCATCGTTTAACCCTCATATTTATGGAATTGCATCTGAACCGGGCTTGTTATACCGACTGTTTGTTGCCTGTTCACGATCGAGTCATTTCAGTCGAGGGACCAGCCTAGACGATTTTTTCTCGTTTTTTGCTTTGAGATAAGATTGCTTTGCACTAAAAGACTTCTGGCAATTTCTTTTGCTTAGGATTTGTCTGGTAATTTTGAACAGACCGCTCGCTGCTCGCTGCCCGCTGCCCGCTGCCCGCTGCCCGAAAAAGAACAGACGGTTCAGGTTTTTCGGGCAGTGGGTGGTGTCCTCAAATGGGGAAGTTATGCCAAGGGTGGAGGCCTGCCTGAAAATGTGCCGCTGCTTATTTTGAAACTGTAATTTCTGAACGAATGTCACCACGGATCGCTGAGTCTAACCACAGCACTTTTTGTACTTCTTGCCGCTGTTGCACGGGCATGGGTCATTTCTGCCCACAGTCGCGGTATTGGTCAGTGGTATTCCGGCAAAGACGAAATACCAGCGGCCATCGACTTTGGCAAAAGCTGAGTGTTCGTGATGAACTTTTTCCAGCCCTTCACAGTCCCTGTACCAGGCACGAAATTCGACTAAGCCGTGCTGATCGGTGGCGCTGCCCGCCTCGGTGGTGGTGATCTCAAGCCTGCACCAGTCGCTGTCATGCCGGTACATCCCCTGCTGTTTGACTTGTGCCTGTTGTCCCGGATGTGTAGTGGCCAACAGGTAGTCGGTGTTGTTTTGCTGGTAGGCACAGTAGCGAGAGCGCATCAGCGCTTCGGCGGTGGGCGCAGGCTGGCCATCCAGAAACGGACGGCAACACTTGGCAAAGGTTTTGCCGGAGCAGCAGGGGCAAAGTGGCTGAGGCATAAGCAGATCCGTAACAATAAAAGTCAGGAGCAATGGTAACGGCAGCGACGGCATTCTCAAAGCGTGAGGTACGCCGTGGATCTTCTCGGCAGTGGCAACTACCACTGTGCGGGCGGGGTATTTTCGATACAATTCAGTCTTAGCCCGGCCAGCGGTAGCCGGGCTGCCACGTACTTTATATCAGAGCGATCGGCATTGTGCTTGAAGAACAGCAAAAGAGAGCCATCCAGAAAGCTTACAGTGCTTTTCTGGCCAGTAATCAGTTAACAGCCCGGCCCGGGCAGAAGCAGATGATTGCCGAAATCGCCCGGGCGCTTGGTGATATCAACACCGACAGCGAAGGCCGGCGGGTCGGTGATCTGTCTGTTACCGTCATTGAGGCGGGCACCGGTACCGGCAAGACCGTAGGTTACGTGCTGCCGGCGGTGGTTATGGCGCAGGCGGCGGATAAACGGCTGGTGATTGCCACTGCCACGGTGACACTGCAGGAGCAGGTCATCAATAAAGACCTGCCCGATATCATGGCCAAGACCGGCCTGGAGTTTTCCTACACCCTGGCCAAAGGGCGTGGCCGCTACGCCTGCCTGAGCAAGCTTGATCGTCTGTTGCAGGAAGAAGAGGCGAGTGAATCATTGCTGGATATGTTTGCCGAACAGGGCTTTACCCTGACCAATGATCGCTCTTCACGTGAGCTCTACCAGAAAATGCTCGAGGCCTTCTCCGCCTCCACCTGGGGTGGTGACCGGGACAGTTGGCCCGATGCCCTGGACGATGCCCAATGGCGCACCATCACCACCGATCACGCCCAGTGCAGTGGCCGGCGTTGCAGCTACTTTCGCAACTGCCCGTTTTACCAGGCCCGGGCCGAGCTGGAAGATGCCGATGTGGTGGTCGCCAACCATGACCTGGTACTGGCAGACCTGGCCCTGGGTGGCGGTGCCATTCTGCCAGAGCCTCAGGACACCATTTATGTTTTTGACGAAGGCCACCACCTGCCGGACAAAGCCATCGATCACTTTACTTGCCAGTCCCGGGTGCGTGGCACGGCCAGCTGGCTGGAAAAAGCCGGGCGCAATCTGCACAAAACGCTTAGCCAGCACTCTCTGCCGGGGAGCCTCGGTGAGTTGCTCGAGCGCATTGGGCCGGAATTTGAGCGACTGGTCAACGACCTTGGTCACACCCGCCAGATGCTGCACACTCTGGCCAGCTTTGAGCCTAAAACGCAGTTCACCTCCCAGGGGGAGATGCAGGTGGCCTATTACCGCTTTCCCCAGGGCGTTGTGCCGGACGAACTGCGACAGCAAGCCGAACGGCTGAAGGTCGGTTTCAGTAAATGCAGTGGCATGCTGGAGAAAATGGCCAAAGTGCTCGATGAGGCGATGGATGACGGCGTTCCCGGTATCGACAGCTGGCAGGCGGAGCAGCTCTATCCTGAGATCAAAGCCATGCAAGTACGGCTGGAGAACCATTTTCAACTGTGGCTGACCTACACCCAGAAAGATCCTGAGGGTGAGCCACCCTCAGCCCGCTGGTTAAAGTGGTCGGATGGCCCGTTTGGAGAAGAGCTGGAGGTGTTCAGCAGCCCGATCATGTCGGCAATGACGCTGTGGCAGACGCTGTGGAACCCGGCCTACGGGGCCATTGTTACCTCCGCCACGCTGGCCGCCCTGGGCAGCTTTGGCCGCTTTCGCATGCGCTCGGGGGTACCGAACGAGTCCCGCTGTGTGGTGGTACCCAGCCCGTTTTTGCACCAGGAGGCTGCCACCCTGGTCATACCCGCCATGGCCTCCGATCCGCGCAATGCCGAAGAACATACCGGCGAAATCATTGAGATGTTGCCAGAGCTGTTCGGTGACCAGCCACGCGGGGTGCTGGTGCTATTCTCCTCCCGCCGGCAAATGAAAGACACACACTTTGGTCTGGACCCCCAGTGGCAGGAGAGCATATTGCTGCAAGACGACTACTCCCGCCAGGAGTTGCTCAAACAGCACCGCCAGCGCATCGATGATGGCAACATGAGCATTCTGTTTGGTCTGGCCAGCCTGGCCGAAGGGATTGACCTGCCCGGCCACTACTGTGAACATGTGATCATCGCCAAGATACCCTTTGCTGTACCCGATGATCCGGTAGAAGCAGCGCTCTCTGAGTGGCTTGAGGCCCAGGGACGAAACCCGTTTATGGAGATAACCGTACCGGATGCTGCCATTCGCCTGATTCAGGCTTGTGGTCGTCTGCTGCGTACTGAGCAGGATCGCGGGCGGATTACTATTATGGACCGGCGTCTGGTCACTGCCCGTTATGGCCAGATGATTATGAACTCGCTACCGCCGTTTGCGCGGATTATCGAACCGACACCGGCCCTTGTGGCACGATGAAAATGGAATAATTATTCATTCGCTGTCCCTTGTTGGTGGCAGGAGTTGAGAGGTTGCATGTATATATTCGATAGAACGTTTGAGCAGTTGTCAGTGGATGCGCTCTATCAGCTGATCAAGCTACGTCTTGAAGTGTTCGTTGTTGAGCAGAACTGCCCCTATCAGGACCTGGACAATAAAGACACCCTGACGACCACACGCCATCTCTACATCAGGGACGGTGACCAGCTCATTGCTTATGCCCGTTGTCTGGCGCCTGGTGCCAGGTTTGACCAGGGCGCAGCCATTGGCCGGGTGGTAGTGGCTTCTCAGTACCGGCGTCGGGGCTATGCCAGAGTCATTGTGCAAGAGGCAATTGCCAGCTGTCGTCAGCAATGGCCGGATGCGCCGGTTATGCTCTCGGCCCAGGTCTATGCCATGGAGCTTTACCGGGGGCTTGGGTTTGAGCCGACAGGGCTGCCTTACGAAGAAGATGATATTCCGCATCAGGATATGGTTTTATCGTGATT
>JAQFVO010001145.1 GCA_027942505.1 Endozoicomonas sp.
CAGGCAATGCCCGGCTGGACGCTGAACGCCCGGCACAATTAGCCCATCATGCAATAGCACCTGTCGCAACAAACCCACGACTTAACCGCTGCAGCAGGGGTCATGAGCTGCGCCGTTTAAAGCATTTGGATGATGAAGCCTTTGGCGCCAACATAATGGAGCTTATCAATGCCGGTCGGCAAGATTTGCTGGAGCAGGTCCCAAGGCCCTGGTTTTTTGCCGCCAATCACGACCCGGAAATCTGGAGTGAACGGGTTCGCTACGGCACCTACTACTATCGGTGCAGACGGTCCACTTTATTACACTACGCTATCGAGCAAAAAAAATACGCCTGCTTACGGGTGCTGGCAGAAAAGCTGCCTGAACTGATCTCACTGGAAGACCAACACTGCCTGACACCGGTACAACTAGCCGCAGCAAAAGGTGACGTCAACAGCATCCAAATCATAGCCGGTCAGGATCCACACTGCCTCACACAGACCAACTTCGTTGGCCACACCGCGCTTTGGAAGGCCATTCAAGAGGGTCAGCTCGATGCTATCCGTTACATTGTCGGCAACTGGCCGTACACTGCACAGTGCTTGTCCTACTCCAACGGTAGTACCAACTGGTATGACTATCCGAGTCTCTATGCACTAGCGGTCAGCAAAAAAATCAACCGGCAGATTCTGCAATTTTTTTTCGAGAAGACTCCGGGGCTATACAGCAGCCGGGCACGAGTTGGCGAGCTGTTGTGCTCAATGGTGAATCAGAAGAATGAGGATTGTTTACGATGGCTATTCACCTTGAAAACCACCCGGCAAATGCTGCAGAGCATCAGCAGTTGCCAGTACTTTACCGAATTATCCATCAGGTTGCCCTCATTGTTACACGAGTTGCAAGCACGATACCTGCTGCCAGCGAAACCCATCAGGGGGTTTGATCTTGCCCTTTACCAGGCGGAGCTTCGCCGGCTGGCAACATCCTGCCGGCCGATCAATCAATCCTTATCTGACATTACCGAAACGCTCGATCTGAGCACACAGAACACCGGCACTGAACTCCTGCATACAGCCAAAGCATTCCTGGCCGTGACTGGCCATGTGGGCATACATCTCAACGTCACCATGTACACCGAAGAGACCGCGGCTAACAGGACTTATGCATCCCTGGGAGATCTGAGTGCTTCGGTGCGGATGATGGAGAGGCTCATCGATCTCGGGGCAAAAAAAATCTCACTGTTTATCGCCATAACATCACCTAGCAACCGAATGGAATCTGACTCAAACGCCTTGCAGCTGGGCATGAATAAACTGGGATTACTGCTATCGGCCAGTGAGCCTTTATCGCACGGCCTGAGCATGGATCGTCGTGGCTGCAAAGTAAATATGATCTGCCTGAACAAGTTGCCGATTCCTGATCCTGTAACCCGCCAGCCCCAGAAAGAACTGCCTGCCGTTATCATGTCGTTTAGCGTGGTCACTGAGCAATTTATCAATATCAATAAGTTTTACGACACGGACAACAGCAGCTTTATTACCATCAGGCCGTATGATTTTTACAAAGGCTATGAATTCCTGCTGACCGACATTCATAGCGAAAGAGACCGGGCCAACTCAATACCGTTGCACTTGCCTCAGCACTCGGTTATCCCATTATCCGCCGCCAGCCTGGTGGAAAACGATGATGATATTGCCCCCGGCAGTAGCACACGGCACTCTGATGTTGCCAGACAAAACGCTGATAAACTGTGTGCCATGGTCAAAAGCCAACGGCTCCATATGTCGGTAATCTACGGAATACACTGCCCGGGCTCTGAAGTGGGCACCCTGACCCTATGGTTACAGGCGATCAAATTGCAGCTTAAAGAGTCTCGCTCCAGCCACCGGCCAGTGATAATTGTTGTCTTCCCCAACAACAGCCCAGAAGTAATTTCGGCCCTCAACGTCATCAACATGGATCTCAACATTCCGATGCTTGACATGGACGGACAAAGTGCCATCAACCAGCTCGATCAGCTTGGCGATGGCGAGGTATTCATCGCAAAAATGCCCAGCTTACCCCGAGCAACATTCAACAGGCTGATTAACAGCTCTGATTACCCCACGCTGTCAGAGGGGGCTAACCTGACCTCGTTCCTGTTGCAAACGGGCCACCCCTACCTGTCGGTCTTACCTGCTGGCAATACAGCCATACCACAAAACATTGGCGATGCCCTTGAGGCCATGAAATCAAAGGCGCTCTCTTGCAAGTTACGCATCCTGAGCAATGATCCTGACAAAATTAAACTGGAGGAGATCTGGCAGAAAATCCATGCAAAACATTACGCACAAGCGCTGACGATAATTGAAGAGTTAAAAGAGAGTAAGGACTACTACAATTTGAGGTTTTTATGGGATAGACCGACTGACAATAATCCCCCGGTTGCATCCATTACCGTTGCAACCCTGCTACAACAGTTCGATGCGTTGAGTAAAGATGGCGAGGAACCTTCCCTCCCCACCCTGGAAGCAGTTAAGGCCGCTGTAGACCCAACCCTCAACTGCTACGTCGATTTCCTAAACAGCTGCCGGGATCAACGTTCAACAACAGTCAATCACGCCCGGCTGCTGCAACAGCATACCCGCCAGCCCGGTAACTGCGCACTGAGTCTGGCGATCACAAAATTTCTACAGCACAAAGGCGTACCATGCAGCCTGACTGATCAGAGCCAACCCTGATCAAAAAGCCGCGTTAACAATCGGCAACGCTGTCCAGTGGATAGTGCTCAGGATAACCAGCCCTGGCGACACCGGTATCCACTGCCGCGCGGGCAACCGCCGCAGACACGACACCCAGCAGCCGTGGATCCATGGGCTTGGGAATGATGTATTCCGGACCAAAGGCCAGCTCAACACCGTCGTAGGCACCCATAACCGACTCCGGTACCGGCTCTTTTGCCAGTGCCCTGATGGCGTGGACGGCCGCCATTTTCATATCTTCATTAATGCGTGCAGCACGGACATCCAGCGCACCCCGAAAGATAAATGGGAACCCAAGCACATTGTTGACCTGGTTAGGGTAGTCAGAACGCCCTGTGGCCATAATCACATCCGGTCGCGCCGCTTTGGCCAGCTCCGGAAGAATCTCCGGGTCAGGATTGGCACAGGCAAAGACAATGGGGTTTGCCGCCATTTTGGCCAGCTGATCCGGACTGAGCAAGTTGGCACCGGAAACGCCCAAAAACGCATCCGCACCGTCAATGGCATC
>JAQFVO010001168.1 GCA_027942505.1 Endozoicomonas sp.
ACCACTTCCGCCAGCTTGAGCATCGTCACCTTAAGACCTGTCTTTTAATTGGAACAGGGAGGCGAACCCGGCCAGAAGGGTGTCGCAAAAAGCATAAAAGCCTTAAACCACGACGAACACGAAGGTCACGAAGGAAAAGAAAAGCTCTTCTTCGTGCTCTTCGTGTTCTTCGTGGTTCCCTTCTTTTCAAGGCCTTTTGCAACAACGTCCCAGATGGGGGCTCGCGCAATCTCTGTAGACAATGACAGCGGGCCTCTTCTCTCTGTCATCTCGTACATGGACTGTACGGGATCAACATCACAGGGAGGTGAATGCCCGAACAGATGGCTATCCCAGCCAAGTGGATTCCGTACAATCCCTGTAGGGAATGACAGCGGTGAGAGAGGTCATCCCGCACATGGACTGCGCAAGAAAGGATTTAAGACTTGTGATTAAGAGATAGCCTTAAGACCGTGAGCTTCAAGAATAGCAGCCAGTGATGCCGAGGCAGTACCTTTGCCTGACGAGGAAACGACACCCCCGGTGACGAAAACATAACACGTCATGCTTACCTGCTGTGAAATAAAGATTTAAGCGGGGTGAAAAAAGATAGTCTCAAGATGGTAAATCAGGATACTAAAACCGGTGAAAACGTAAAAACCGTTCTCGCTGCTTCCGGTAAAGAATTTGAACTTTAGCCCCGCTTTGAGGTCAGAGGTTTTACCTTGCATTGACGCTATCCATCTGAAACTGCCATATATCAAATGTCATTGCCGGGTATTGCAAGTGAATGCTGCCCCTGGATTGTGGCTAGACTTTTGTCAGCCTCTCATTACAACACCTTGACGAGGCTTTGCCATGATTCTATCTATTGAGAATTCGATACACCTTTATAACGCCAACGGCAAAAAAGGGGATGATGGAGCTCATGGTCGCCCGGGGCTTTACTATGGTGCACGCGGTCAGGACGGTGCAGCGGGCCATAGAGGCGAAGATGGCCACACGCTGATCATGAGGCTCAGTGTCAGTAAAAACGACGTGAAGGTCCAGGCTAATAATTGCTTTGACAGTTTTCCATTGAGCGACAGAAGTATCTCCATCGCTATGCAATCTCGTGGGGCTGATGGAGGCCATGGCGGTGATGCCGGTGAGGGGGCCAATGGTTATAACGGAGCAAATGGAATAGATGCTTCCAGAGAACACTCTGCCGGGGATGGTCACAATGGGGGAGCTGGTGGGAACGGCGGTAACGGTGGGGCTGGTGGGAACGGGGGTAATGGCGGCAAGGTTATTGTCAATGTGCATCCTGACGATGCCGATCTGCTGATGCTGATCAGCACCCCTGATACGTGCGGTGGCAAAAAAGGCACTGGTGGCTCGGGCGCTCCGGGGGGTGTTGGTGGTTGTGGCGGTGTTGGCGGGGATTTTGCTGTATGGACTTCCTATAGTTACATCAATGACAAGACCAAGCTGCGCTTCCGCCCGGGTGGGTCTGATGGTAGCCCGGGGCCCGACGGCGAAGACGGCATTGATGGTACAGATGGAGAAGACGGCCTGCCCGGTTCTTTCACTATTTGCATCGGTGGGAAGAAGTTCAGCCGTCCCTACGACCTGACGATTACCTCCTGCGACCTGACAGAACCGAACAACAACGGCATATTTGAGCCGCAACAGCTGGTCTCGGCTCATATTACCCTGCGCAACAATGGTGGTATGGAGTTGCCATGCCAACAGGTAACCCGCGT
>JAQFVO010001194.1 GCA_027942505.1 Endozoicomonas sp.
CCAAGGCCCAGCAAAAGCACTGCTAAGAATCGCAGAGCAATGCCCTGAAGTGTTTCAGGAGTTGCAATAATCTTAACTTTTCAAGAAAATCGGGGTCAAAATCGGGGTCAAGTCTTGATTCTTGAATGTTTCAGGCTTGATCAGGCCTTGAGTTATTCACTATGATTTATCCATAACTATCAGGATGTACTCAACAACATTATTGGCGCCATTGTCAATGCCACCCGCAAGGATTTTGTCGCCGAGTCCATCCTCAAGCGCAAGCCGCAGGTGGTGCGCATTTACCGCCTGATTATGAAGGCCGGTTCTGATAATTTCCGGACATCGTCCATCCAGGACTTTTATAATCCCATGACGATTTTGTTACAGAATTTGAGGGTCAAAACGTTTAAAGGTTAAATAAAGCATCGTTGTAATGCTGAACTTTTGAACGCTTCAACGCTTTAACAGCCTTCCAGGCTCCACGGCTATTTGTGGAAATTTATGCAGCAGTTTTTTATCCCAGGTGACCAGTGGACAGTCCAATGTTTCGGCCAATACCACAAATAACGCATCATAGGCAGGGTGTTTTGCATACGTGGCTACTTCCAGTGCTTTGAACCATAATCGCTCACTGCTGGTTACTGACGTGATCAGGGCTTCGGCTCGTTCGGTTGCCTTTATGGCCTGTTGCAGGCTCAATTGCTGATGGGTTATCCACTGCCAGGCAACCTTGCAGAACTCGGCCCGGAACAGGTCAGGCACATGAATGTGGTCGGTTTTTTCCAATACGGCCAGGGCTTCTTGCCGGTGTACGGGTTCGTTAAACAGTGCATAGGCAAAGACCATGGTATCGATAACGGCTCGGGTCATGGTCGCCCTTCCTGTCGCCAGGCGTCCATATCTTTGGCTGAGGTTTCCGGCAGCTCTTTCCAGCTGTTTTTTATAGCTTGAATCAGATCAGACTTTTTTTGATAGCGGGCTTCAAGCAGTCCCCGCACTTCTTGCTCCATGGAGCGGTTGCCAGCTTTGGCGCTGGCTTTTAAACGTTCGATCAGTTCGTCCGGCAGGTTACGGATGGTCAGGGTGGCCATGGATTTTACTTCCTTAATACATGTAATCCATTACCCATGCTAGCATATTGCTAGCATATTGCTAGAAAGGGAGCACCAAAAATCGGGGTCAAAAAATCGGAAACAAAAAATTGTGGTCAGGTCTTTCATTATGTACATCCAATGCCGTCTATTAGAAAGACCTGGAAATTTAGAACCCTGGCCAACCTAACCTCGGCTTCTGTGGAATTTGGTCAGGTGTTGACGTTGTATAATCTTGCTCTACTTTTTTGCCCTGTGTTTATTGCTTGGGCGGCATTGAGGACAAGGTTGATGATGTACCGAATACGGGGCTATTGGGTAATATTTGATGACAAAGTGCACACAATCACTATACTGGCCCTATGAAAAGCTTTAACTGGAACGCCGAGAAGAACCAGCAGCTGATAGGAAAGAAAAGGACACCCATAAATTTGCCACTAATAATCGAATTTGTGGGTGTCCTATTCATTTTTTTCCTACTCTTCTTTGCGTATTTCCCAGATCTGGAAGCTCTCACTGTTCAGAAATATGATCAAGTGTTCTGCCGCCCGGTGGAAGTTTGCATAA
>JAQFVO010001206.1 GCA_027942505.1 Endozoicomonas sp.
AAGGGTACGATACCAACAACGGAGCAATAAAATCACGCCGCCCCAGCCGAACAGACCTGAGTATTGGCGACTCAACGAACGGATTTGTCTCATTGTCATCATCGAATAGAGATGAACTTTCACGAACCAGTGGTACGGCGATACTGCGACACACTGCACAGGTTTGCTTGCCAATGCCCCTGGTTTTAAGCCATTCGGTGATGCAGGCCTCGTGATAACGATGATTGCAGGGCGTAACAACCACCTTGTGCTGTTGGAAATATCCCTCGTAACATATCGAGCAACAATCCAAATCGCCAACTGCTCCAAGACAAGGGTCAGAGGGAAGAGACAAAAAAGCAGGATTAATCACTGGAAACCATAACAAAGAGTTATCGGATGCCGACTGAGACAAAAAAAAATTCAGAAGTATCCTGAATCACCGGCTAAAAATTACAGTGCTGCCTGAGCGGACCGACAGATGAGCATTATTTGTGCGTTCATGAACCGGCCTGGCGCCGCTTGAATGGGTCTCCCGGGTCTTACCGGATATGGCGAGGGGGGCATCAGAAGAAGTATCTCAACCGGCTACTGAGGAGTTGTCTTTAAATAATTTCCACATTTCAGAACAATTCTATCCCCCACTATCAACAAGGTCACATGGAATCACAAAGGAAGAGAAAAGTTCTCCTCTGTGATCCTTATGCTTTAACTTTGACTCCTTCCAATCCAAGAGTTCAGGTTAACACTCTGACACTCCCGGCCTTATCGGGGCGGGAATGAAAATAAGACATCCACCTGTGACTAAGATATTTTTGGGTGTACTAATTGTTCTCTGTTAATGTAATTGCTCTTCTCTGCTCTTTTCTTTACTCTTTCCTCCGCTCTTCTCTCTCTTCTCTCTGCTCTTCTCTCTGTTCTTCTCTCTGCTCTCCTCTGTGTTCTTCTTTCTGTCTCTCTCTCTGATCTTCTCTCTGTTTCTCTTCTCTTCACTCTCCCTGAAATACCCCATGACCGAGCTAAATCAGACAGGTCACCTTTGCACAATGGACAGTGTTTCCTTTCACTTGATGAAATATTTGAGAGCGTCCGCTTTAGACATTTCGTGTCAATTTTCTTCGCACAACAGGGCACAAAAGTCACATTCCTGCTAAATGTTTCAAGGCACACGGGGCAATTCTTAGCTACTTTTCCGGCTCTGTTTTCGCTGATAGTATATGGCCCTGACTCTTCCCGTTTCCGTGATTCTGACCTGCCACACAATGACCGTTTTCGAGATTTTAAGTATTTCATATGAAAACTTCGGGTAGCAATATCAAATGTGACAGTAACAGGGCCTTGTTCAGTTCTGGTCACATTTACAGGATCAACATTAAAGAACTCCCTAGCCTGCTCATCGGCATTCGGCCCACATAAATAGGTGGTACCAGGATTTTCTTGCACCCATTCTTTCCAGTCTTCAGCTTTGCCATCAGCTGCTTCAACTTCAATAAAACCATTATACCCTACTGAGAACATTATAAGCCGCAATTTTATATTTAATAAATTACATAAATCCATTCCTGCAATATGCCACGCATTATAACGCTCACCTTTTTCAGGAACATGAATAAGGAATAAACAATTAACAAGCCTAAGGGCTTGAACATTCTTATCCATACGAACCAATGAACGATCATCAGTTCCCAATTTCAAAATTCCAGTTCCATCGCCTTCGTCCACAGATTCATCATCAGTAGACTCAATAGAATATGAAGACAATGGTTTAGCCTCAGAAGCATCGGTCTCTGGATTATCAAGAGTGCGGGTGCAAACAGTCGCTTTTAGGGCAGTGCCCGGCGGATCAGAGGCTATTGTCGGCTGAACAGCACCCATAACAAACAAAGATGAGTATGCCGGAGAGGAGAAAGAAGGAGTCATATGTATCACGTCTTTAATGGGTTAATTGATCTCTTAGGAGCTGTCTTTAAATAATTTCCACGTTTTAGGGCAGCTCCTCAGGTAGACAAGATTAGTAACAGAAAATTTCATAATCGATAGTTCCAAAATGACACGGACGAAATACCAATACCCCACTCCCAAAAGACCAGCTTCAAATATTAATCTTTTCACTGTTATACGTAGCTACTGACGTATGATATCCTTGCTTGTCTCAAAGGTAAGGTGGTAATAAACGAAGGTCACAGGCTTTCAGACGCCATCAGGGAAGAAATTCGGTTTAAAGCAACACAGGAATGGAACGAACGGGTGAACCCTACCAACCTTGCTCGCAAGTACGGAACCTTAAGAAAATAGCCTGTCAGTGGATCAACCGATATAAACAGGAGGGGGTGGGATGGTTTGAAAAACCGTAAGGGCAAAGCAGAACCAAGCCAGGGCTATCCCCTGAGCAAGAACAACAGCTAAAAATGCTTCTGGAAATCCAAACACCCTCAGGATTATGCGTTCTATTTTTCTACTGAACGTTCGCGGCATGAAAACAAACCTCTGCCGAACAGACTCTCGAATCGAAGACAGCAGACGTTGATGCAAACAATGATGCCTTGTTTGTGAAGTATCAGAATCAGCACAGTGTCTTTATCAATCACCAGAAAAAACTGGATAAACAAATTCAAAGGCTGATTGACAGATATTATCCTGATGTCGGGTTTCAGGTCATTTTGCAGTTAACAGAAAGTCTCCTGTGCATCAGGCCTGGATTAGTCTCACTGGTGGTTGTTTGGGCTTATAGAGCTGCCATTCACCGGGGCTATTGGATTCAAATAGCTTCCATTGCGGTTCATCCACCCAATTGGTTGTCACATGATAGTCCGGATTTAATAACTGGATTGACTTTCTGACCGAGTCGATGGCAAGGAATACATCGTTTGTGCTTTCCAGCGACGCCTTTTCACCACAGGCACGGATGGACGGGGCATGGCCATGGTTTCCCCAGCTATTGGCAACAACCCGTTCTGTGGCAATTTGCTGGGAATGGAGATGTGGCTGATTGCTGATTAGTACGATGTCTTTGTGAGTCGTTCCGGGCAGTTGTTCTAATGCCTTGAATGCAGACACCATAGTTGCTTCGGTGTTTGGCCTACCGGACTTTTCCTGATAATAGTCGAGCTTGTATTTGCCATTTTCCAGCAGCGACTGCGGATGATAGCGAACACCTCCGGTATACACGATATAAATTGGTTGTTTGCTCAGAAAACAATCCCTGTCATCGTTACGGAGCATGTCCATAATGGCCATCTGGGCATGGGCCTCTGTAGCCGTGGGCCCCAGGTGATCATTAAGCTTTTCAACAAGCTTTTCTATATTAATTTGCAGATTTTTATCCTTATCAGAATCCTTAAGATGATCAATTTCCATTAAAGGCCTGGAAGAACCATTACAAATCAGCACCCCCGGGGATTTCTTGTTACTGTTTTGGGTAATTGCGAACTCAGCACGAAGTTGCATTCGGGGAATAGCCGCCCCCGGAAAAATAAGGGTTGTCTGTTCAGTAAACTCAAGAGGCTGTTTATCAGCAAGCTTAAAGGGCTCAAGTGCTGACCTGAGCTGCCATTTAGCAGCGGCAGTCAAATTTTCTATGGCTGCCTTTTGCGCTGTGGCATCCCAGCGCTCAACTATCAATCCCTGCTCATCCCTGTTAGTGAGGCTAGCAAGGAAATAGATATCCAGTTGCCTGATGATTTCAGCCAGACATTCATATTTTTCTGGCCCTGACAGTACCTCAAGATTGTCTGGAATCTGCAGCGAGGCTTCAGGCCCGTTTTTGTCAAAGACGTCGCTCATAACTTCTACCAGGTTTACCGTATCGAGGATATAGCGCTGACTGCCCAGAATGCATTCTTGAAGTTGCGCCAGTACACCAGGCCGAGTTGATGAGCTAGCCTGAACGTCTTTAACCGCTTTCTCCGAGTCTGTCGGCGTTGTCACGGGTGGTGAGGGCGCAGCGATAACTTGAGCAGGTAACATTGTAGAACTGTACATCTTACTTAACGAGCCCTCTGATTTAACGGAAGCCAGTCTGACAAATCAGACAGGTATTACTGATCTTAATTGCCTAGACAGTAAATCAAAGAGTAAGTTCTGATATAAGGCTTAAGAATATTTAAAAATTATATTGTTTCTTGTACTTTATTACCTGCCGTAACAACTAGCATTGATGTCCGGCACACTGGTTAATAGGCCAGAGGTTCAAATACTCTCATTCAGACCAAAGAGTCAGCTTTACTCTTGCTTGGTAGGACAGCAAAACTTCTATGTCTCTTAGTTAAAAACGGTTTCGTCAGGCTCTCAAGTTTTTCAGCAATATCCGCCAGAGCACCTGTCAGATCACAGCCTTTTTCAATCAATTTGGTCAATACCTTGTCTCTCCCCCCGGATTTAAAATAACCATCAGAGAGTAGACAGCCAAGACTGCCCGTCACCACCAAATTATCAAGAAAAACGTCGCGAAAATGTTTGACGGCGTAAACTTCTGCCAACTCAGCCAACAACGCTTCGGCACTTTTCCTCACCTGCGGATCGTAAGACTCATCTCGGCTATTATCAGTTGGAGAATCATGGCGAACAGATTCGTCTGCCTGTCTTCGTTTATCTTCCTGCCATCGGGCCTTTTCCAGCCCCACCAGCGCACTGACAACACCTTTTATCTCTTCAATGACAGGAGAGCCAAGCAAAGACGTAGCAACGTGCTCAGCAAGTTTAACTTTCTGCTCTGTCGCAAGTCTTACCTTGTGAGTATTGAGCAAAGCAATATACTCCTCACGTAGCCGTGTAAATGTCTGGGGTAATCCAGTAAAATGCCTGACAAGATGGAATTCCTCACGCAGAGCATAGTACTCCTCGTCGATCAGACCGGCCTCCTCTTTCTCTTTCAGGCTATCATCTATTTTATTCAACTGCAGGGCGTAAATATCAAGACCTGACGTGTGCAAAGTGACCTGAGTGATGGGCAGGTCGCGATGCGTCAACACGAGTGCCTGCCGGCAGTGGGCAGCGATATTGGCATCATCAATTACCCGAAAAATCTGACCGGTAACATCGTTACCGCCTGAATCAGTCAAATAAGGGCGGTAGTTTGCTGGCGGATGACAAAGCTGACAGCGCCAAACGAGATGATGTTTTCTTCCAGTACTATCGGCAATATCAAAATCAGCCAGGGCGTGACTGGGATCATGATTGCATTTGCCCAGGTTGGAAATGACAATTTCGCAAAGATTAGGGATCAGACAGTTTATGTCACTCGCAGATGAATCAGGTACAGACAGCTGACTATTCATCAACGAACCGTCACAATGTCTACCATTCTTACCCAACTCTTTCTTAATGGCTGACTCATTAACGTGTTCAACAGGCTCGACAACAATAATTTTTTGAGCACGCAAATTGTCAAGAAACGATCTGACTGTATCCCACTCATGCCTGTCTGCCACTGTCAGTAAGGTGATAGCAGGATCCAAAACCTTCACCCTGAGCTCGCCACAGCCGTCGACCAGCAGCCTGTCACTACGAGAGACTTCGACTTTCAGAATATCAGGGGGGATAATCTTCGCTCCATATGTCCGTAAGTCATTGCCTGGCATTAAATCAAAAGCACGACAGGTATCCCCGCTACCGATAAATCTTCCTGACGTCGTGAGATTCATATTAACTAAACTCTCTTTGCTGAAATCACTCTGCTTTCGAGCATAAGTTTTGAGCAATAGTTCCTGTTGAACAAATTAAAATCTCGAGGCAGGTTTTTTTCTACCCGCAACACGTATCGAAACAGGTTCAGGGGGGATTTCGTAAATCAACAACAGCTCTGGGCCACTATTGTTGGCCGATATCAATAACCGCTGTGACAATGGCTTTGTCTGATGGAATTTCGCACATGGTATGTTGCACGCAGTCCCCGGGAATACAGGACAATGAACTCTTTACTTCTGCGTGTCGGAGCACACCGCGCAGTGCACCACAATCGGTTTTTGGTGGCACATCTTCTCACTCTGAGCAAAGTGAGGTTAACATCTCTCATAGCGAGTCAGTTTGGCTTCTGTGCCTCTTGGTTAAATCCGTACCTTCCCCGCTACAAGATCGTTCTTTTGATAAAAATGGTTCTATCAGGCAGTGAATGTTTTCAGCGATCCCAACCAGAACACCTGTCAGTTCAGCACCTTTTGCCAATATCTCCATTAATGCGTCGTCTCTTTTTTCGGATGTAAAATAACCATCGGAAAAAAGATAGCCAAGACTACCTGTTTTCATTAAATCATTCAGAGAAGCATCACAAAAATAATCGGCGTTGTAAGCCTCTGCCAGCACAGCCTCAGCATTTTTCCCCGCCAACGGCTCTCTACTATTATCAGCCTCGGTATTCTGACCAGGTCCAGTTGCCTGTCTATCTTCCTCCCAACGCACTTTCTCTAATTCCACCAGCGCACTGATAACAACCTTCATCTCTTCACCAACAGGACAGGCAAGCAAGATAGCAATAGTGTTGTCAGCAACAGCGACTTGTTGCTCCATCTGAAGCTGCGGCTTATAACTATTGAGCAGGGCAATGTACTCCTCGCGCAGCCACTTAAACGTACGGAACAATCGGGCAAAATGGCTGAGATGCAAGAACTGCTCACGCAATACAAAGTACTCATCATTGATCAGGCCAGCTTTCTCTATCCATTTCAGGTTTCGTTCCACTTTATTCAAACGCAGGGCGTCAATGTCCAACTCTAACGTTTTCAGAGTGGCTTGACTGACGGGCAGATCACGGCGGGTCAACACAACCGCCCGGCGGCAGTAGATGGAGCTATTGCTCTGATCAACTATCCGATATATCTGACCAGTTATGTCGTTGTCACTTTCATCGGACAAAAAGGGGAGATTGTAGGCTGGCTGATTAAAACACACGCAGTCGTAAAGATATAAATGAAAAATTCCAGGGGAGTCCCATAATTGCCAGCTGGATATCACATGAGAATCATCGTGATGGCATTTGACCAGGTCGCAAGTGGCATCGCCGAAAAAACCAAATCCCGCAGCTGCCATGCTGCTTGGTGACAGACAAGGCAGAGCGAACTTACTGTTAATCAGTGAGCCCTGTGAGTCGTAAAAACTCTTGCGCAACTCTTCCTTGATGGCCGCCTTGTTGGGACGATCAACTGACTCGACCGCAATTACTTTGCGCGCACGAAGCTCATCAAGAACCGGCTCAACTTCCCCCAGCTCGCTGCTGTTGGCCAGTAACAGCAAAGTACTGGCAGGATCCAGAATCTTGATCTTGAACTGGCCACAGGCATCGACCAGCACCCTGGCATCAAAAGGGATGTTCCGGATTGATACTGTGTTAAAGCGAGAACAGAGCATATTATCCTTAGGAATATCCCTACCTGGCATGCGTTCATATGTCAGACAGGGCATCTCACGGGCCATGTAACTTCCAGGCACTGTGAGTTTCATCACAATTAACCTCTCTTTGCTGTCATCTTTTGTTATTGGGTTGTGGATTTATGTCTGATAGAAATGGTTCCTGCCGGACAAAAAAAACCTGCCGAAGCAGGTTTTTTTCTAATCACCGAATCACTTATCGGACGAGGCCTGAGGGGTTTCCGGACTTTCGTAAATCAACAGCGGCTCTGAGCTGCCATTGATAACTGAGGCATCGATAACCACTTTGGCAATGCTCTTGTCCGATGGAATTTCGTACATGGTATCGAGCAACACAGCCTCGAGAATAGAGCGCAAACCGCGCGCACCAGTCTTGCGCTCCATGGCTTTTTTCGCCACCGCACGCAGGGCATCCTGACGAAAATCGACGTCAACCTCTTCCATGTCAAACAGCTTGCCATACTGTTTGGTCAGCGCGTTTTTAGGCTCAACCAGGATACGCACCAGGGCGTCTTCATCCAGCTCCTCAAGCGTGGCAATAACCGGCAGACGACCAACGAATTCAGGAATCAGGCCAAATTTAACCAGATCTTCGGGCTCCACCTCTTTGAAGGTTTCGCCAAGGTCTTTCTTGTCATCCTTACTTTTGACCTGGGCGGAGAAGCCGATGCCCGATTTGTCAGTACGGTCACGAATCACCTTATCGAGTCCGGCAAAAGCACCACCGCAAATGAACAGTATGTTGGAGGTATCAACCTGCAAAAACTCCTGCTGGGGATGCTTGCGACCACCCTGGGGTGGTACTGACGCCACAGTACCCTCAATCAGCTTGAGCAGAGCCTGCTGAACACCTTCACCGGAAACGTCGCGGGTGATGGATGGGTTATCAGACTTACGGGAAATCTTGTCAATCTCATCGATGTAGACAATCCCCATCTGGGCCTTCTCTACGTCGTAATCACACTTTTGCAACAGCTTCTGGATGATGTTTTCCACGTCTTCACCCACGTAACCGGCCTCGGTCAGTGTTGTGGCATCGGCGATGGTGAACGGTACATCCAGCATACGGGCCAGGGTTTCTGCCAGCAACGTCTTACCGCTGCCGGTAGGACCGATGAGCAGAATATTACTTTTGCCCAGCTCAACATCGTCTTTTTTCTTATCGCCCTTGCCGTCACCATGGCGCAGACGCTTGTAGTGGTTGTAGACCGCTACGGACAGCACCTTCTTGGCCCTGGGCTGACCAATGACGTACTCATCCAGAGTCTCTTTAATTTCATGGGGAATCGGCAATCGGTCCGAAGACTCTTCTCCGCCGTTGTCCTGAATCTCTTCACGGATGATGTCGTTGCATAGATCAACGCACTCATCGCATATGAATACGGAAGGGCCGGCAATCAGCTTGCGCACTTCATGCTGACTCTTTCCACAGAAAGAGCAGTACAACAGCTTGTTGCCATCTTCACCCTTGCCGCTTGTTTCGTCGGTCATTCGATTACCCTGTTATACGGACAATGCCTGCCCTGCACTCGTCAGCGAAACCAGGCGTCTGGCCCGCTCCACAATTCACAATCTCATGCCTGATAAGATGCAGGCTTTAGGCCGTATTTTCAAGTGCTTGATCTGCGTGAAACCAGAAGCAATGACATACCCGCTTCTGAAAAACTGTTGTGAGCGGGGCGTCGCTACAGCGAAAGCCCTGTCATCTCAACGACTTCCAATAAAAATAAACCTGACAACAAAACCGGCAAGTACACTCTGGCAGGCCATCACCAATTACCACCAACAACTGACTGAGTAACTGGCGGAAAAAGCTCCCCACGTCACCAGTGCAGCAATAAGAGCGATGACAGACCAAACCGGGGTGTTGTCAGGCGCGTACCAGGCGCTACTTGCTGCCTTCGCCGCGACGGTTCATCACCTGGTCAATCAGACCGTAAGCCACAGCCTCTTCACCGTTCATGAAGTTGTCACGGTCGGTGTCACGCTCGATCACTTCCAGTGGCTGGCCTGTGTGGTGGGCGAGAACGTGGTTCAGCTTACTGCGGATGCTGAGAATTTCCCGGGCATGAATCTCAATGTCCGATGCCTGCCCCTGGAAGCCGCCGAGTGGCTGGTGAATCATCACCCGCGAGTGCGGCAGACAGTAGCGTTTGCCAGCTGCACCACCGGCCAGCAGCAAAGCGCCCATACTGGCCGCCTGGCCAATGCACATGGTTGACACATCGGGCTTAATAAACTGCATGGTGTCGTATATGGACATCCCGGCGGTCACGGAACCACCCGGCGAATTGATGTACAGATGAATATCCTTGTCAGGATTCTCAGACTCAAGGAACAGCAACTGGGCAACCACCAGGTTGGCCATATGATCTTCAACCTGACCCACCATAAAGATCACACGCTCTTTGAGGAGGCGGGAATAAATATCGTAAGAGCGCTCGCCACGGGCTGATTGTTCAACCACGATAGGCACCAGTCCGGAGTTGGTGATTGCCACGGCGTGCGGGTCTGTAAGATTGGACATATCCTGTCTTAACTCCTTGCCAAGTCGAAGAAAGGCGACCATCTGGCCGGTTACGGGAACAAACCAGAGAGTCGCTCATGTACCAGATTTAAACGACCGGGGACGACAAAACCTTAATGGTCTTATCGCACCAGGCAAGCAACCACCGGGCTGCTACCAAAGCCCCGGAAAAAGCCCTTATTCAGGGCTTTTCTGACGAATCAGGCAGACTCCTCCTGCTCATCTTCATCCGTAGCTTCGGTACGCTCCGCTGGCTTGATAGCCTCCTGGTAGCTGCATGGTTTGTCATCTACCCGGGCCGCTTCCAGAATAGTATCAACTACCTGTTCCTCAAGAACAACATACTTGAGTTGGGACAGTTGTTCATCATTGCTGTAGTACCAGTCAATAACCTGTTGCGGCTGCTGGTAAGCAGAGGCCATCTCTTCGATCATGGCGCGTAGACGCTCATCATCCACTTTCAGCTCACGCTGTTTGATCACTTCGTTGATCAACAGGCCAAGGGCAACCCGTTTTTTGGCGCTAGCGGCAAACAGTTCAGCTGGCAGCTGTTTAGGGTCAAACCCTTTTGGACCGCCAAACTGCTGCACCGCCTGTTCACGCATGCGATCCACTTCCTGATCAATCAGTGCCGATGGCACTTCAATGTCATTGCTCTGCAGCAGACCATCAAGCGCTTGATTCTTGACCTTGTTCTTGATGGCCTGACGAAGCTCACGCTCCATGTTACGGGACACCTCGGTACGGAAACCTTCTTCACCGCCCTCTTCCACACCAAAGCGCGCGAAGAAATCATCATTCAGCTCAGGCAGTTTTGGCTCAGTGACTTTATGAACCTTGCAGGCAAATTCAACTGTCTGACCGGCCAGTTCTTTGGCGTGATAGTCTTCCGGGAAGGTCAGAGAGAGCACCTTCTCTTCACCGGCGCTAACGCCCACCAGGCCGTCCTCAAAACCAGGAATCATACGACCAGAGCCCAACTCCAGAGTGGTATTTTCCCCACTGCCGCCGTCAAACTCTTCACCGTCTTTGCTGCCGAAGTAGTCGAGTGTGATCGTGTCACCGATGGCAGCAGCACGCTCAACGTCAACATGCTCAGTGCTCTGCTGGCGCAGGGTTTCGATCATCTCATCAATGTCAGAACCCTGTACTTCGGCCACAGGGCGCTCAACGACAATGCCATCAAAACCATTCAGGGTGATTTCCGGATACACTTCGAAAGTGGCCACGAAGGTAAAGCCGTCTTCGTTGTCAGACTGGGCTTCGACGGAAGGCGCACCGGCAGGGTTCAGCTTTTGCTCCTGAATCGCTTCGAAGAAGGAGGACTGCATCATCTCACCAAGCACTTCCTGCCTGGCACCAGCGCCATAACGACGCTTGACCACTTTCATGGGCACTTTGCCAGGACGAAAACCATCAAGACGAACACGGCGGGACAGATCTTGCAGACGCTTATTGACTTCGGTGTCAATACCAGTAACGGGGATAGTGATTGTCAGCTTGCGCTCAATCGTGGAAGTGGTTTCAAGAGAGACTTGCATTTTTGTTCCTCAACACCAAACCTGTGTTAACAATGGGCCAGAGGGCACACGGACTGGCAATAGCAGCCAAAAGGGATTTTGACTACGCGCCCGGCAGCAGAGCACTGAGCCGGTATCTGCCCCACTCTCACCTGACCCCGGAGGTAAACCTGCAAACAGTGCAAGTCGTGCGTGAAAAGCATTGTTCGTAAGACCCGAAACACAGCAGCCCTGATGCAACTTTTCACACCTGCACTTTCGCATACGTTTCCCCAAAGCCAGGGACTAGTGGTACCCCGCGCCCTCCATCAGGGCTGTTTCTATGGATGAAACATACAAAAACGGGGATAAGCACGCTTATCCCCGTTAATGATTGGTGCGGAAGGAGAGACTCGAACTCTCACACCTTGCGGCACTGGAACCTAAATCCAGCGTGTCTACCAATTCCACCACTCCCGCTTACAGTATCAATGCTCTAAACCAGCACGACACCGCACGCTGAACACTCACCCAATCAAGACAAGCAAACAGCACAATGGGGTGGGCGAAGGGGCTCGAACCCTCGACCGCCGGAATCACAATCCGGAGCTCTGCCAACTGAGCTACGCCCAC
>JAQFVO010001219.1 GCA_027942505.1 Endozoicomonas sp.
ATTGCGGCTTGGTAATCGGGGCTTGCACCATCGCCGCTGTTCAGCAGCTCTTGCTGCAGGTCACCGGCCAGTAAAAAACCACCGTCGTTTTTCTGGAACTGGCCACATACCAGCGTCACCGGCTCCGGCGCACCGCCGGGCCACCATTGCGGCTCACTGACCAGCATGCAGGGCAGACCGGCCTGGCGCAGGGTGATGGCGATATGATCATTGTGCCCGCCGCGTTTGAACACCACACCACGCAGCCTGGCCAGCACGTCAGCCTGGAGCATCCAGTCACGCCCATGGTCGGCGAACAACAGGCAGTTTTCCGGCAGGGGTACCTCGTCACCACTGGCTGCCAGTGCCATGCCGGAGCCGCAACCATCACTGACGGCCACCCCCTGATCGAGAATGTTCACCGGCGAGGGGGTGGAGAAGCTGTTGCCCCCTGGCAGAGCCGTCACAGGCCGTACCTGCAAGAACCACAGTTCACCGCGCTGGTCGATGGCAAACTCCACATCCACAGGGCATAGCAGCCGGTTTTCCAGATGCTCAATGCCTTCGTACAGAGCCTTTAGCTGCCGGTCATCAAGCTCAACACTGCCCGGGCTCACCGCGCCCAGTTCTTCGCGGTAACGCCCGTCCTCGTCACGCTTCAGGAAAAAACCGTGGGCAGTATTACCCGGACTGAAGACCGCCCGACCCTCTCCACGCGATATCTCGTAGCGATGCGGAGTAATGGCGTACTGGCCGGACACCACTCCCCGCCCCTGACCCGGCCCATACTCAACCACCAGAGTGTTGTCATCGCAACGGTGATAACTCATGACCACCCCCGAGAAACGGCATGAAATGCAGTGCTGCACGATTACTGCCATCGGCTGTGCGCCTGCCACAAAAACCTCGGGACGGTAGCTTGAAGCGATGACCTTCAGATAGGTCTTGAGGATATCGCCGCTATCATGCACCAGGGAGTCATACTTGCCGGCTTGAGCATTGCCCAGTGAATCCTCGCCAATGCCGGAGCTGCGCACTATCAATGGGACATCGCAAGACCCCGGGGCGTCGGTCAGTGACCTCAGGACTTCATCTATCTCCGCGACGGCTGGCTGTGACCTTAACTGCCGGTAACACTCGTCACTGGCGACAAAACAGCGCGTAGCCTCAAGCCAGCGGCATTGTTTCTGCTGATCTGCCGCCCCGATCCAGTCCCGGACCATGGCCAGAGTGCCTGTGTTATGGGCAAATTCATGGCCATCTTCCAGGGCGGACAGAAGTGGTGAAAGATCCATTGGTACATTTTCCAGGTTTTGCCATACCCTGCCTTCTATGCAGCGAAAGGGCGGGACCGTCAGCCCAGCATCCTGCAGTACCGTCAGGTACAT